>DCWG01000012.1:0-31727 GCA_002327525.1 Gammaproteobacteria bacterium UBA2168
CGCGAAGGATGCCTGCGTTGCAGATGCAGATGTCGATACGGCCGAATGCGGCGACGGCGGCGTCTACCATGCCCTGCGCGTCGTCCTTGCTGGTGACCGAACCGTAGTGGGCGATGGCCTTGCCACCAGCGGCGTTGATTTCCTCTACGACACCATCGGCCATGGAGGAGCCGGAACCGGTGCCATCACGCGAACCACCCAGGTCGTTGACCACGACCGAAGCACCTTCTTTGGCCAGCAGCAGAGAGTGCGCGCGACCGATACCGCCGCCGGCGCCGGTGACCAGCGCTACCTTCCCATCGAGCATTCCCATGTGTCCTACCTCTTGGTTTGTGTTTTGATGTCAACTTGAAGAGCCGGACATAGTAGACGGTGGCTCGAAGAGTTTTCAAGCTCATGCACATTACCTACAGACAGGGGGAAGCGGATGGATCAATTGCTGGACTTCACGGGTAAGGTGGCTCTCGTCACGGGTGGCAGCCGAGGTCTCGGCAAGGCGATGGTACTGGCGCTGGCGGAACGCGGGGCGGATGTGGTGATCACCAGTCGCAAGGCGGAAAGCTGCGAGGAAGTGGCTCGGACGGTTACAGCGATGGGGCGTCAGGCATTGGCGTACGGTTGCCACGTCGGGCACTGGGATGAACTGGAAGGCCTGGTGGATGCGGCGTATGAACGCTTCGCAAAGGTGGACATCCTGATCAACAACGCCGGTATGTCGCCCTTGTACCCATCTCTGGGAGCGATAAGCGAAGAGCTGTTCGACAAGGTGATGGGCGTCAACCTCAAGGGGCCCTTCCGGTTGAGCGCCCTGGTTGGTGAGCGCATGGCAGCGGGGGAGGGTGGGTGCATTGTCAACATCTCGAGTACCGCCTCGGTCAATCCGAGCCCGACGTCGGAACCGTATGGCGCCGCCAAGGCAGGCCTCAATGCCATCACCCGTTCGTTTGCATTCGCGCTCAACCCCAGGGTGCGGGTAAATTGCGTCATCGCCGGACCTTTTCTCACCGACATCTCCAAGGCGTGGGACATGGAGGCCTTCGAGAAGCGTGCGGAGACGAGCCTTGCCCTGCATCGCGGCGGACAGCCGGAAGAGATAGTGGGTGCTGCCCTGTATCTGGCGAGCGACGGGGCTAGCTTCACCACGGGTACCACCATTCGGGTGGATGGCGGCACGCCCTGAGATCCGGACACGAGCCGTGAGTAATCGCCGAGATCAGGCCAATGAGTCGGCAATGGCCCGGGCCACATCGATAGCGTGGCATTGCTGATCGAGGGAGGCGAGTGTCGCGAGCCCACCCGGATTTGCGATGTTGACTTCTACCAGCCAGGGCAGGGCGATATCTATCGCTGCGAAGCGAATCCTGTCCCGTTTCAGTCGGGTAGCGATAGTTTCTACGAGGCCGCGCTCTTCGGCAGTTAAAGTGTGGGCAGATGCCAGGGCGCCGGCGGCGAGGTTGGCCGTATTGCCGGTCCCGGGTTCGCGGCGGTAGCTTGCGATCAGACGCCCCGCCGCGACCAGGGTGCGGACTTCCCCACGGGCGATTTCGTTCGTATAGCGTTGCAGGATCAGGTATCGCCCGTCCTGAGCCAGGCGGCGAATGGTTGCATGACCTTCTGTGTCGTCGCATATGCGGTGAACGTCTCTTCCGAAGCTGCCGGCTGCGGGCTTCACGATCCAATCACCCGCATCGAGGTGTGCGATGAGATCGTCCGCTTTGGCGCTCGCGAACATCGTGGGCATGAATTCGTCCAGATAGAACTTACCGTGCCGGAAGACAAAAGCTTGCACGGGATTGACGAAACGCTCTGGCTCGATTCGGTGCAACAGCTGGGCACGATCTGCGAACGTCGCATGTGCGCCAAATCCCACCAGCCAGATGAGATCGAATGCCGTCAGCCCACCGGCGCTGCTTACGACCCTGCCCGCTTCCAGCTTGAGTGATTCATGGTCCGCGCAGCGCGTCTCCCAATCGAGCGCCTCGAAGGCGGCGGGCAGGCGCAGGTGATTGTCGTTACTCGCGAGCGCGGCGTTGCTGGTGAGAAAGAGGATGCGTTTGTTCATGGATCAGGCAGTAATGGGGATGTGCCGCGCCTGCATGCGGACGTCGTCCAGCCAGCGTGACATATTTGGGAACTCGCCGAGGTCGTAGCCACCCTCGTGGGCGGCGTGCGTGTATGCGTAGAGCGCTATGCCGGCGATCGTGTAGCATCCGGCTGCGAAAAATGACTGCGAGCTGAGGTGAGTGTCCATCACATCAAGCGCTGCCATGTCCTTTGGATGATTAGGGGTGAGCAGTTCGGCCTGTTCTTTGGCCTGGCCGGCGATGTGGATCCAATATCGATTGGTGGCGATGAAAGGTTCGTGGCTGTACTGCTCGAAGAACAGCCACTGCAGCACCAGCGCGCGCTCATAGGGGTCTTCTGGAACCAGAGGTGAGTCATCGGCTAGATAGAGGAGCATGGCGTTGCTTTCAGCGAGCGGTCGCCCGTCCGGGCAGATCAGTAGCGGTACGCGGCCGTTGGGGTTGAGTTTCAGGGAGCCGGGCGTTCGTGATTCACCCTTCAGGATGTCTGTCGGGATGTGCGGGTAATCGATGTCGAGCTGGTGCAGGACCAGGCGCGCCTTGTAGCAGTTGTCCGAATCCGCCATTTCATATAGTCGGTGCATTGCTCAGATATCTTGACAAAACTTGAACCAAGGACCGGTGACCCCATATTGACTAGGAAGGAGGCACCGGTATCGTAGACGCCCCCATGAATTTACCAGACTATAGCCTCGGAGCCGATGAGGTTCCTCTGCACGAGGCCTGTCCTATCGACGACGGGACGCGGGAAGCGTTGAAAGAAGAGATTCGCATGCTGCTGCGTGTGCGCGACGCGGTACTCATCGCACACTACTACGTCGATGGGGACCTGCAGGATCTTGCTGACGAAACGGGCGGATTCGTGTCCGATTCGCTGGAAATGGCGCGTTTCGGCCGCGATCATGATGCGCCCAACATCATCGTTGCCGGGGTACGCTTCATGGGTGAGACGGCCCGGATTCTGTCGCCGGAGAAGCGGGTGTTCATGCCGACCCTGGAATCGGAGTGCTCGCTCGACATCGGCTGCCCGCCGGATGTATTCAAGGCTTTTTGCGAAGAACACCCTGAGCGGACAGTCGTGGTGTATGCCAATACCTCCGTCGAGGTAAAAGCGCTGTCTGACTGGGTGGTCACGAGCAGCTGCGCGCTCGAGATCGTCGAGATGCTGGATGCGCGCGGCGAGAAGATTCTGTGGGCGCCGGATAAACACCTCGGCAAATACATTCACACACAAACCGGCGCGGACATGGTGTTATGGAGCGGGGCTTGCGTCGTACACGAGGAATTCAAGGCCAAGGGGCTGAGGGGACTCAAAGCGCTGCATCCCGAGGCCGGGGTGCTGGTGCACCCGGAATCCCCTGCCGCGGTGATCGATATCGCCGATGCCGTCGGTTCAACCAGCGCAATTCTGAAAGCCGCCCGCGAGCTGCCGCACGAGATATTCATCGTCGGCACGGACCGGGGGTTGTTTCACAAGCTTCGCCAGCAGAATCCCGGCAAGCGCTTCATCGAAGCACCCACCGCCGGTGATGGGGCCACCTGCCGCAGTTGTGCGCATTGTCCGTGGATGGCGATGAACGAACTCGGTGTGCTGGCAGAGACACTCCGGGACGAGAAGCGCCTGAAAGCCAACGAGATCCTTGTGGACCCGGAAGTGGGCCGCCGCGCAATGCTGCCATTGACGCGAATGCTGGATTTTCAGGCAGCGAGGTAGCCGCCTCAGTTCCCCGCGATTAGCCTTGATGAGACAGTAATTCCCGAGGTCAATCTCTGCCGCGCAGCACATCCTGCTCGATGAGAGCGTCGATCTCCTGTTTTGAAAGCCCCAGTTGCGCGAGCACCTCGTCGGAGTGTTCTCCATGGGCCGGACTGTCAGAAGCGGGTTGCAGGCGCTCGCCCTGAAACTGCGATGGGAATCTCACGCGCCGCATGTTGCCGAGGACAGGGTGTTCGAAAACATCCAGCGTGCCATTGGCCTGGTACTGAGGGTGGGCGAGCACCTCGTCGTAGTCCAGGCATTTGGCGGCGGGGACATCGTTTTCGTTCAGTTTCGCGAGCAACTCATCCGAGGTGTACTTTAGGAACTCATCTTTGAGCAGCGAGCCCAGCTCGTCGATGTTGGCGACTAGCTTTTCAATACTGTTGAAACGCTCATCCGCCAGCAGCGGTAGCTGATCGATGGCCGACAATAGTCCGACCTGTTGCCGCTCGTTGGCCGCAGAGAGCGTCAGACCACCGTCTTTCGTCAACGCGAGATCGTAGAGAAGCTCGCTCAGCGGAGGAAGATGTTCGGCGTCTTCGTCGAGCAACGTGTGATGCATGAACCCGTCTGGGAACAGGAAGAAGAGACTCGCGTCCATCATCGACAGATCGATGTGCTGTCCGGTGCCCGTCTTCTCGCGAACGTAGAGTGCTGCCGTTACCGCCTGAAAAGCCGTGTATGCGGTGATCTTGTCGCATGTCAGGTTGCGGACGAACTCGAGTTCTTCCTTTCCCTGACCCTGTACGGCGGCGAATCCGGCCTGCGCCTGGATCATGGGATCATAGGCTGGCTGGTCCCGGAATGGACCTTCGGTGCCGAATCCGGTGATACCGGCGTAGATCAGGCGCGGGTTGAGTTCGCGCAGCGCTTCGCTGCCGAGTTCCAGGGTGTCCATCACGCCGGGGCGGAAGTTGCAGAGGATGACGTCCGTGTCTTTGGCCAGTTCGCGGATGATCTCCTTGCCGCGGTCCGACTTGATGTTCAGACGCACTGACTTCTTGCCGCGATTGCAGTTCGCGAACAAAGCCGAAAAACCGCCTTTGTTGCTGCCGAGAAGACGCATGGGATCACCGAGCTCTATGGGCTCGACCTTGATCACGCTCGCTCCCTGCTCGGCCATCATCATGGCGGCGAACGATGCCGTGATCATGGTTGAGAATTCCAATACCTTGATGTCTTGCAGTGGTTTCACGTTTGTCCCCCTTCATTGGATGCATACAGGCCGGGTATAGAGTGAGTCGAAGATGATGTATCAGGTGCTACCACCCGACTCGCCGATACCCTGCCACGTGGGTTCGCTCAGGAAGAATGCGCGCGCTTCTCCCGCAGCAGCGGCAGTTGATCGTTCGAGTAGATCTTGTCGATGAAACGCGGGTTTTTCGACGACATGTCTATCTGGTACAGGGCTGCGTCCTCTTTCATCGGTAGACCCAGGGCGCGACTCAGATTTCGGGCAAGCCACTTCTCTATCTTGAGCACCACCATCTTCTTGCGCAGGCGTCCCTGCACGTCACGGTTCTGGATGGTCGGCAGGGTGTTGAGCGTGAGGATCTCGTCGATGGCGGTGCTCGCCATCTTTTCGCGGCCCTCTTCGCTCGCGTAGAAATGGGTGACCGCGAACACCATCTTGCTGGGCTCGATGCTTCTCAGGAACTCACAGGACTTCACCACCGTGGAACCCGTACGCACCATGTCGTCGAACAACACGATGTCGTGACCGCGGATCTCCTCGAAAGTGGATTCGCTCTCATCGTGCAGCTTGATCTCCACTTCCCGCTCTCCCGAACGCTCTTTGTCCAGAAGAATGAACTTGGCTTTGGGTAGTCCGAGCCGTGTAAACATCTCCTTGACGAAGTCTCGCGCACCCTTGTCCGGCGCGCATAATGCCAGTCCCTCGCCCCCGGGTCTGAACTTGACGATGTCGGAGTTCAGCAGATAGTCGACATATATCTCGTACGGAATGAGGTTGTGGAACTGGCCGTTGAAAATGTCACTGAACATCAACTGTACGGAGTATGAGTGGTTGTGCACGGTGAGCACTCGGTCGACCCCCGCGAGCTTGAGCATCTCGGCGTAGAGCTGCGCGGTAAAAGGCTGTCCGTCGAACTTCTTGAGATCTGCCTCGCTGCGCTCGAACAGCGTCTCGCCGAGTTCGGCCCTCGGGCCCCGATCCTGAGCGCTGTAGAACAGATCGGGCTCCACGAGCATGACCTGAGATGCACCGTTCTCCTTTGCCGCACGAGCGATCAGCAGATTGCGCATGGCCAGATTCTGCCGGCTGACCGCCCGGCTGGTGGTACTGACGATGACCACGGTCTTGCCCGAAAGTTTGTCGCCTATGGCGTCGAGGTCTTCCTCGTCGGAAATGAAGCGCGGGCAGAACTCGGAGTTGGCGAAGTTCTTCATGGCGATGACATCGGCTATGTCCTGCGTCTGTCCGACAGTGAAGGCGACGTCGATCGCGAAGGGATCGTCCGAGGAATTGCCGACCACGATGACATCGGCGAGATCAAGCTTGGTCACTGAAAACCGCTGGTGGAATGGTCATGTGTATCCTAGTACGCCCTTTGCCGTGCATCCACTGGAAAACGACCCCGGATCAGCTGCGTTCGCGCAATACCGTACGCAACTCGATGATCTGCTGGTCTAGTCGGGCGTGTAGTTGCTCATTGGTGCGGCTGGCGAGGCGACGCGCGTACTCGAGATGCTGAATGGCTTTGTGGTATGCGCCGTGAAGCTCGAAAAACTGTGCGCGGGCCAGATGTACGCCAACGATGTTGCCGGCCTTGCCCGCGACCTCAGCCAGGTCGTACCAGACGTCGATATCCGTCTTGCGCGCGCGGGCCAGCTTCTCGAGTACCTGTTCCGCTGCCTCGAAACGTTTCGCTTCCAGCAGCGCGTCGGCGTAAAGCACGCTCAGCGGGGGATTGCCGGGATTGAGTTCCAGGGTGCGTCTCAACAGGGGCAGGGACTGGTCCGTGAGAGCAGCGTTGGTCAGCGCTTCTGCGAGTGTCGCGATGTAGAGGATGTTGTGTACGTTGGTCGATTGCAGCTGCTCCGCCATGGCGATGGCCTCGCCATGACTTCCGGAACGGCTGAGCGCCAGGGATAGCCCGTAGCGAGCCGCCAGATCCTCGGGGTCGTCCCGCACGGCTTTCTCGAAGCGTTTCAGTGCGGCCTGAGCGCTGTCTGCATAGTGGACGATGGCTCGCGCGCGCATGAGTTGATACGGCAACGACGCCGGAAACTCCCGCGATGGATACTGCATGGCCTGTGAGCGTGCATCCGTGATTCTTGCTTCGCTCAAGGGGTGAGTGGCCAGAAACTCCGGGGGTTTGCGGGTGTAGCGGTAGGCGCGCTGCATGCGTTCGAACATGCGCGCCATGCCGCGCGGATCCAACTGTGCGTTGACCATGGTGTTCAGCCCGACCCGATCCGCCTCCGTCTCGCGGGTTCTGCTGTAACGCAGCTGATTGGCCTGGGCCGCCGCCTGAGCGGTGCTGAGCGCGGCAATACCGGCGTCGGATCCGCCGAGCGCTCCGATCATGATGGCCGCCAGCAGCGATGCGATGGTCGGCAGCGTCTGGGAGCGCTGTTCTTCGATACCCCGGGCGAAGTGTCGCTGCGAGAGGTGCGCGAGTTCATGCGCCACAACGGACGAGTATTCGTGGACGTCTTGTGCGTGCAACATGAGACCCAGGTTGATGCCGACCACGCCCCCTGGAGCCGCGAATGCGTTGACATCGGGACTGTCGATGAGAAGGGTGCTCAGCACTTTTTCGCGCAGCTGTGAATGCTCGGCGAGGCCGATGAGCTGAGTTTCAACGTAGTACTTCAGTATGGGGTCGTCGACGGTCGGCAGGTTGGCATGCACCTGGCGTAGGAAATCCTCGCCGATCTGCTTCTCGAGTTCGGGTGAAACGATGCTGGAGGAGGCGTCGCCAAGCTCAGGCAGGTCGTTACCCTCCGCGACGACGGGCGGCGGTGTGGCTAGTGCCAACGCACACCACAGGGTCAAGGCTTTCCTGAAGTGAGTCATGTTCCGGATCATAGTATATGGACGCCGGAATAGCCCCCTGGGTTCCCTTCGAGGGGTTGACTGGTGTGCCGATGGAAAGGAACCGCGCTGACAGGGTGTGGGTGTTCCCGACCAAAACGTGCATCTGTCATACTATCGTGGCGACCTCACAGGATACTGATGAGTGAAAAGATGACCGAAGCGTCCGTTATGCTAGATGCGCGTGGGCTGAACTGCCCGATGCCACTACTGAAGGCGAAAAAGGCATTGAATGAGATGATGGGTGGTCAGCTGTTGAAGGTCCTCGCGACCGATCCCGGCTCGGTCAGGGATTTCGAGGTGTTCTCGAAACAGAGCGGGCATGCGTTGTTGTCGGCATCGCAGGATGATGACACCTATACCTACGTACTCGAGAAGAAAGCCTGAATGAAGTTTCTCGAGGTTATCGGTGCGTGGATCAACCACTACTTTTCCAACGAAGAGGCCATTTATCTGGTCGTGCTGTTGCTGGTGATATTCATCACCCTGTTCACGCTTGGAGATGTGCTCGCGCCGGTTCTCACGGGGCTTGTCGTGGCCTTCTTACTCGACGGGCTGACCGAGAAACTGGTGGCGCTGAAACTGCCGGATCTGAGTGCCGTGATCGTCACCTTCGCGTTGTTCGTCGGTGTGTTGTTCGCGGTGATGCTGTTCGTGGCGCCTCTGGTGTGGCGGCAGTTGCAGGGGCTGCTCGTGAGTTTGCCGGATGCCATGGTGCGTGTGCGAGAGGTGACCCAGGAGCTCGCCGATTCGTTTCCCGAACTGGTGACAGAGCAGCAGATCAACACATGGCTTGAGAATGTAACGGGTGAGATCGTCGCGTTAACGGGTTCGTTCATCGAGGCTTTCGTCACCAACGTTCCATCTCTGGTGGGCGTTCTCATCTACGTCGTGCTGGTGCCGATCTCGGTGTTTTTCTTCCTCAAGGACCGACACCGTCTGCTCGAGTGGTTTCATTTGCTGCTGCCCGATCAGCGGTCGCTGCTGAGCGCGGTGGGTGCAGAGATGAACGTGCAACTCGCCAATTACGTGCGTGGCAAGTTCATCGAGATTCTCATTGTCGGCTCCGTGACCTTCATTGCCCTACAGATCCTGGGGCTCAACTATGCAGCACTGCTGGGTGTGCTCGTCGGCGTCTCGGTTCTTATCCCGTTCATCGGTGCCGCGGTGGTGACGATCCCGGTTTTTCTGGTTGCCGTGATTCAGTTCGGCTGGTCGTGGGACCTCACATGGGTGATGGTTGCCTACGGCATCATTCAGGCACTGGACGGAAACGTGCTGGTGCCGCTGTTGTTTTCCGAGGCGGTCGATCTGCACCCGATCACCATCATCGTGGCAGTACTCGCGTTTGGAGGGTTGTGGGGGGTCTGGGGCGTGTTCTTCGCCATTCCGCTGGCAACGCTGATAAAAGCGATCTACAACGCCTGGCCGAGGGAATTGCAGGAATTGCCCGTACCGGAGAGGGCCGCTGAGTAGGCTGCTCTGCCTGCCAGGAGCCACCTGCTTGTTCGGACTTGACGCGACCAGTACCATGCGCACCTCTTCACACCGAGCCGAAATCGAGACTCACAATGGAGGATGCTAACCTCAAAGGCAGTATCGTCGCACTCGTCACACCCATGACCCCGGACGGCGACGTCGACTGGCCGGCGCTGGACGGCCTGATTCAATGGCACCTGGAGAGCGGCACGAACGGGATCGTGCCGATGGGTACCACTGGTGAGTCGGCCACACTGACTACGGACGAGCACCTGCAGGTGATTCGCACCACCATCGAAATCGTTGCGGGACAGGTGCCGGTTATCGCCGGTACCGGTAGTAACGCCACCGCGGAGGCCATCCACCAGACTCAGGAAGCGCAACGCCACGGCGCCGATGCGTGTCTGCTGGTCACGCCGTACTACAACAAACCCACACAGGAAGGCCTGTTCCAGCACTACAAGGCGATCGCCGAGGCTTGTCCCGGCCCCATCGTGCTTTACAACGTGCCGCCGCGTACGGCAAGTGACATGAGCGCGGAAACGGTGGCGCGGCTGGCCGCCATCGACAACATAGTGGGTATAAAAGAGGCATGCGGAGACGCCGGGCGTGTCGGAGCAATCAGAGAACTCGTCGATGACGGGTTCATAGTGCTCTCCGGCGAGGACGCTCAGACGTTGGACATGCTCAAGCTGGGTGCCGTGGGCGCCATATCAGTGACTGCCAATGTTCTGCCGGGGGAGATGTCCCGGTTTTGTCAATCGTGGCTGGAGGGCAGGCCGCAGGATGCCCAGGCACTGGACACGGTGTTGCAGCCGGTGCATGCAACGATGTTCATCGAACCGAATCCGACACCGGCAAAATGGGCGTTGTACGAAATGAAGCGAATTCAGCGGGGGATTCGGCTGCCGCTGCTGGAACTGTCGGCCTCGCGGCGGGACGAAGTGATTCAGGCACTGCGAGCCGTGGGGGCGCTCTAATGGTGCGCAGAGCCGTGGTCGTTGCACTCTTGACGGCGGCGCTGCCGGGCTGTTCGTGGTTTGGAGATGACAAGGGCTTGTTTGTAGACCGCTCCGATGACTACGTGGATGCGGCACTGACCGTTCCACTGGTGGTGCCGGAAGATCTGCAGAAAGACCGGTTGCAGGATCCTTTCCCCATTCCGGTGACGCCGAAGGTGGCGAAGGCGGAGTACTTTCCGGGCCGTCCACCGCTACCGGACGCTATTTACTCAGGTACCAACCGCGAGGAAGTTCGCATTCAGCGTCTATCTAAGAGACGCTGGCTGGTCGTTCCAGAACCGCCGACTACCGTCTGGCCGAAGATTAAACAGTTTCTCGCCGAAAACGGCGTCGCCATCACCAGCGAGATCAGCGGAGAGGGGCGTCTCAATTCCGAGTGGCTCGACATCGGAGACGAGGAGCGGCGCGATTTAGTGGGTCTGATCATCCAGGAAGCAAGGCAGGAAGCCGCAGTCGTGCGCGGGCGTGACCGGATTCTGGTGCAGGTGGAACAGGGCCTGCGCGAACTGACGAGTGAAATCCACGTGCGCCATGAAAACGACGCGCTGAAGGTGCCGATACAGGACGGAACCCTCGACATCGAACCGCATACCTCGGCGCTCGGCCTCGCGGAGCAGGAAGTGCTTGGCGAACTGGGAGCTTTCATCGCCGCCAAGGTCGCCGAGCAGACAGTATCGCTGGTGGGCGGTGAGATCGCCGGTCAGCCAAAGGCGGAACTTGGCCGCGCGACCAGCGGAGATCCTGTACTGAGGCTGCACCTCGATGAGGAGCGGGCGTGGGCTACCATCGGTCAAGCACTGGCCAATGCGCGTGTCGACGTGACCGCTATCGACCGGGAGCGGGGTTTGTACTATGTCTTGATTCCGGAGACGCTGTTCACCGGGGAAGAGGAACCGGGATTCATCTCTGGCCTATTTTCGCGTGATAGCGAGGTGCACGAATTGATAATCGGAATCCAGAAGGACAACCTGGGCCTGCACGTCGTTTCGGTGTCACAGGCCGAGTCTCAACCTGTCGAGCGCGATCTGAGCCAGCAGGTGCTGGTGCTGTTGCGCGAGTTCGCTAGTTGAATGGACTGGCGTCTCTCGGCAGCGGCAGCCGCGGCAACGGCACGCTGGTGCGCCTGGGAGAGACGTGTGTGCTGGTCGACTGCGGATTTACGCTCAAGCAGACTGAAATGCGGCTGCGCAGACTGGACACAGCGCCTGGAGAGATAGCCGCCATCATCGTTACCCACGAGCACGCCGATCATGCGCGTGGGGTTGCGGCACTCGCGCAGAAATATGCGATACCGGTGTTTGCCTCCTATGGGACGTTGAAAGCCTCGCTCGAACTCATGGTCGGACGGCCTTTCGACAGCCATCAGGCGTTCGATGCGGGCGCTGTGTCAGTGACTCCGGTGCCGGTACCGCACGATTGCAGAGAACCGACTCAATTCGTACTCGAAGGTGGCGGGGCGCGGATCGGGGTGATATCCGACCTGGGCAGAATCACAGCGCATATCGTGGAGCAATACTGCCACTGCGATGCGATTCTGATGGAAAGCAATCATGATCGGCAGATGCTGGTGCGCGGCAGGTACCCGGAGCGCCTGAAGCGTCGTATCGCGAGTGAGGTTGGTCACTTATCCAACGAACAGGCCGTCGGTTTTCTGGAAAAGATCGGGCATCCTGGGCTGAACGTCGTCATTGGCCACGTCAGCGAGGAAAACAACCACCGCGATCTGCTCGAGGCCTGTTTCGAGCCGTTGCGCAGCGGGGTTTCGAGCCTGAGCTACGCCACGCAGAGTATGGGCATGAATTGGACCCTCATTGCGCCCAAAGAGGCACTTGCGCTGTAGTATGATTTGCCACCCGGTTGCGGTGGGCAACCTTCCGGGTGCAACGTCCGGGTTCGCGTGACCAGGGTCGCCGGGAATCACGAAACGAGTAGGAAACTTACAACATGGAAGCGCAAGCGCAGGTCTTCGCCGTCAATCCTCAGACCTTTCAGACAGATGTGATAGAGCGGTCGCAGAATACACCTGTCATTCTGCTGTTCTGGGCGGAGCAGGTGTCCCCGTCGACGGATGCGCGACGTCAACTGGAGGCGCTTGCGCCCCAGTACTCGGGTAAGGTCTGGATCGCGCTTGTGGACGTGGCGGAAGATCAGACACTGGCACAGCACCTGCGTGTGCAGGGATTGCCGAGTATCCGCGTCATCCAGGGCGGCCAGATCGTCGACCAGCTCGACGGGCCTCAGGATGAGAATACCCTGCGCGCGCTGCTCGATACGCTGACCCTGTCCTCCGGGGAAGTACTACGTGCCCCGCTGGAGCAGATTCTCGAGCGTGGCGATTTCGATGCTGCGCTTGAGCTATTGCAGCAGGTGATAAATGAAGAACCACAGAATCAGGCTTTTCGTGTGGAACTGGCGGATGTGCTGATTCGCCAGGGGAAGCTCGAGGATGCGCGTCAGGCATTGGGAGGCATTCCTGAAGATGTCGAAGGCCGCGACCGGCCTGTCGCAAGGCTCGGATTCGCCGAGGAGGTGGCGGGCATGCGCGGCATGGCAGAGCTCGAGGCTGCTTTGGGAGAGGACGCCGACGACCTCGAAGCTTGCTATGAACTGTGTATACACCATACCTGCGAGGAGCGTTTCGAACAGGCTCTGGAGATCGCTCTCAGCATCCTGCAAGCCGATCGGGAATTCCGTGACGACATTGGCCGAACCACGATGATCCGTATCTTCCAGATCCTGCCCAAAGGCTCGGAAATCGCTGGTAGCTTTCGCCGGCGGATGTTCAATTTCATGCATTGAGCATGTTCTGCCCGTGATGCCCCAGGCACTTCCCGATGGAAGTTGATCTCTGGAGGCTGCTGGCGGGTCTGGGATTGTTTCTGTTCTCCATGCGTGTCATCGAGGGCGCGCTGCAATCGGTGTCAGCAGCACTGTTTTCGACGGTTTTTTTTTGAAACAATATATGCAACCCGATACAGGGTGTGATCAGCGGATCCATCGCCACGGCGATGCTGCAGAGCAGTTCTCTGGTCGGGCTGCTGATGTTGGTGCTGGTGGGCCGGCGTGATCGAGATGCGCAATGCGCTATCGGTCATCTTCGGTGACAATCTCAGCACCACGGCGACCGAAGCGGTCGCGAGCCCGGATATCCACAGGAGCCCCGATACTTCGACCACGCTGATGACGGCCGCTGTCCAGACCGATTCACCGATTCCCTAAAGTGCGATCAGCGTGAGCGTCACGAGACTTGCAATGACGATCAATGCGTGTGGGGGCCGGACGAAGGCCTGGATATAGCCGAGCGTCGTTGAAAAGTGCCGCGCTCTACCCAACACCGGAGTAGATGACCATCAAACCGACGATCAGCGCGAGGCGCTTGGAAGCGAGCCCATTGTGCACATCCGGCGCGGCACCGGCGGTGCGTTAAAAGCGGCTGCAGAGCTCCGAAAACGACAGTGCCGTGATCACGGCGAGTCCGCAGGCGATCATGAACGAGAAGGCGGCGCCATGTCCGGCGAGTGCCGAAATCTCGCCGATCAGGGCATAGATTCCAGCACCGACGGTAGTGCCGATGCCATAGAGGATGAGCATTGACAGGCTGAGCCGCCGGTTCAGAGTGCTGGCGATTTTCTGGTATCCGTTGGATGAACGAACACGAGCAAGACGCCGGTCAGGAAAGCGCCTGATCGAGATCGGCGATGATATCGTCGATGTGCTCGATGCCGACGGACAGGCGGATCGCCTCCGGTGTGACACCCACTGCCTGGTGCTCGTCGGCCGTCAACTGCCGGTGGGTGGTCGAGGCCGGATGGCAGGCCAGCGATTTCGCATCGCCGATGTTCACCAGCCGCTTGAAGAGTTTCAGCGCATCGTAGAACTTCACCCCGGCTTCGAAACCTCCTTTCACGCCAAAGGTCAGAATGCCCGATGCGAACCCGTTCATGTACTTTGTGGCGAGCTCATGGTGCGGATGCCCCGGCAGGCCGGCGTAACTCACCCAGTCGACAGCAGGGTGGTTCTCGAGGTGACGGGCGACGGCCATCGTGTTCTCGCAGTGGCGTTCCATACGCAGGGGCAGAGTCTCGATGCCCTGCAGCAATTGAAAGGCGTTGAAAGGGGACAGGGCCGATCCGGTGTTGCGCAATGCAACCGTGCGCACCCGGCCGACGTACGCCGCCGGACCGAACGCCTGCGTGTACACCACGCCGTGGTAGCTCGCCTCCGGCTGGTTGAGCATCGGGTAACGCTCAGCGTGCTCGGTCCATGGGAACTGGCCCGAATCGACGAGGAGGCCGCCGAGGCTGGTGCCATGACCGCCCATGTACTTGGTTAGCGAGTGCACGACGATGTCGATTCCATGCTCGATGGGTTTCAGCAGCGCGGGTGATGCCACGGTGTTGTCGGCGATAGTGGCTATCCCGCGGTCTCGTGCCATGTCGGCGACAGCGGCGATATCGACGATGTTTCCGGCCGGGTTGCCGATGGTCTCCATGAACACCGCCTTGGTTCGATCGTCGATAAGTGCGTCCAGCGCCTCGGGCGTATCGTCCTCGGCGAACCGTACTTCGATACCCTGTTTCGGCAACATGTGTGCGAACAGTGTGTAGGTACCGCCGTACAGCTGCGGAACCGATACGATGTTGTCGCCGGCCTCGGCGATGTTGAGCACGCTGTAGTTGATGGCCGCACTTCCGGCCGACACGGCAAGCCCGGCGACTCCGCCTTCTAGAGCGGCAACCCGTTGCTCCAGCACATCGCAGGTCGGGTTCATGATGCGTGAATAGATGTTGCCCGGTACCGCCAGGTTGAATAGATCCGCACCGTGCTGCGCATCGTCGAACTCGTAGGCGACGGTTTGATGTATGGGCACTGCCACCGCGTTGGTGGTCGGGTCGGTTTCGTAGCCCACGTGGATCGCTATGGTTTCGTCCTTCACACTAGTATCCAGTCCTTAAGTGTCCAGTTCTCGATTCCGGAGGCCATTGTGCTCAATTCGGAGCCCCTGGGCCATCCGAACGGTGGCATCACGAGATTCTCAGAGGACTCAGTCACAGTGGTGAGAGGGGCATGGATCCCTATTTTCTGGCTTCTGACGGAAAGGGCGCAGGTTAGCCCCCGTTGGTGGAGACGAGCACCCCGGAATCACTCAAGATGGTACGTTTCTCATGTCGAACGAAACGGGCCAGCAGATTGCTCGCGTCCGCATAAAATCCCGCGTCCGGCATCTGTTCGAGCCGCAAGGCCAGTGTATCCACCCACCTTCCGGGGTGACGGTTCAAGAAATCGCGTTGCGCGTTTTGTAGTGCATCGAGATTGCCGGAAGTTCCGGATCGCAGCGCGGCGGCTTCCAGGTAGGTCAGGTAGTGCAGAAACTCCAGTTCCACGGGCAGAGCATCCGGTAGCTCCTTTAGGGTGCCGTTTGCGACATCCAGCCCGAAGTGCCGGTAAAAGCGAAAGAGCTCCTCCATCAGAGATTTTTCCGGCGCCGTCGTGTAGCCGGATTCCCTGAGCGGCACGCGGGAAGTTCCCGACTCGAAGCATGTCGTAAAGAATACGTCGGGCTCCTGCTCGCTGGTGGTGGCGAGATTGGTTACCGTTTCGAACGGATTGGGAGGCGGGAGGTGGCTACCCGTCTCGAGGATCCTGGATAGCAACTCACCGCGGACGATGCGCTCGATGAACGCTTCGTCAGGATGCGTGAAGGCCTGCGCGAAGAGGGCGTATAGTTCACTTCGCAGCTCTGCCCGCATCATATCGCCAGGCTCCGATGGGGCGCTACGGCCTGGGGCCATCACGCGTCAACCGTCAGGTGTACGAATTCACCCGAAACGGACTTCTGTCCAGACCGTTCCTTGTTGCTGCCCGCCCAGGCGGCGAAGGCTATGGCGGAAGGTGAACCAGGCCGAAAACCAGCCAACCGATCGTCGGCATTCGTCAGTGGGCGCTGGAGCACGACGACCCAGTGCTCCTGATCGTGGTAGCCGGTTGCGGTCAGACCACTGTCTGCGCCGCTGCGTCGATGGCTGGTCGCGTAGCCTTCGGCGAAAACATCGAAAGGCTCGTTCTCGTCGGCTTTCCAGAACCAAGCGTTGATGGGCGCCTCCCGCGCACCCATTGCCATGGCGCTGGCGCCGGGTGCCAGCGGAAACATGACGGCGACACCGTCGGTGAACTGATCGAGATCCTTCAGTTCGTCGTCTTTGTCGGGATCGTGCCACGCAAGCCGGATGCTCAGCGTCGTTCCATCGTGTGCCAAGCGTGCCCGCAGGTTGTGGATCCTGCCATGCCCGGTTTGCCTGGACAGGTAGGGTGATACGGCCGCCGTGCGGGTGAGCGGTGCCGGAATCAGGGTGATCTCCTGTTCTTTGATGGCGCCCCACGCCGGGGCTCGGCCATCTGCGAGTACCGCCGAATCGTACGAATGCCGTTGTACTCTCACATCGGGCTCCTCGACACATCAAATGCGTCAGACGGGTTCGTTGGTGAATTGCGCAAAGCGATCCTCCCAGCGGCGACTGATCAGAATGTCCATGAGTTCAGAAGACTCTCCGCGTTTCCTGCGCTGCCTTTGTTCCACCAGCGTGTTCAGCGCATCGCCCACCGCCGGGCCAAAATAGCTTTCGAGAATCTCCATGGGAATTCGCATCTCCTGCGTGAGACGACCACTCTCGTCGTAGGCGCGGGTCGACATCGGCGGGACGTAGAAGACATTGGGCTCGGTGCCGCATTCCGGGTGCAGGGGCAATGCGACTTTCCATCTCTTCACCAGCTTGTGCACCTGGTTGTCCTCGTCATCGAGGTAACCGTATGCGCGCGTGCGGCCAACACACTGGCGATTACAGGCCGGAGCGATGCCCTGCTCGACGCGCGGAAAGCACTCGATGCATTTCTCACTGCGCTTGGTCACCGGGTTGAAGTAGACCATTTTGTATGGACAGGCTTCCACACAGTGCCGGTGCCCCGTACACCGATCCTGGTCAATCAGCACGATGCCGTCCTCTCGCTTGGAGATGGCATTGCGGGAGCACGCCTCGATGCAGGGGGCGTTCGAACAGTGGTTGCACTTGCGAGGGATGTAGAAGAAGAATGCATTGGGCCAGCTGCCGGAAGCCTGGTCTTCGTCCCAGTTGTAGCCCCACTGTGGCTTCTCGCCCCTGCTGGTGGTGGGTTGCAGGTGTGCGCTCTGGCCGTTTTCTTCGTGAAACACCGCATCGTGATTGAATTGCAGGTTGTCGCCCGCATCCACGAGATTGATCAGCTCTCCCTGCGCTGGATTGCTCTGCGCATCGTAACCACCGCCCTTGCTCTGCCAGTCGCGCGGGTATCCACGGCCGGGGTAGGTCGCCACGTTCGCCCAACGCATGTGTTCGGTGCCGGGGCGCTGTGTCCAGATGTTCTTGCACGCCACCGTGCAGCTCTGACACCCCATGCACTTGTTGAGATCGATGACGGTGGCGAGCTGGCGCTGCGAACCCTTCATCCCGGCCTTGTGTCTCAGCTTGTCTGCCATGTTCTCATCCAGTCCTTTCGCTTCCCGTTACCGCAGATACTTGAGCGAGCTCGATGTCGACGCGAAGCCCCCGGTCGTTTGCCGGGGAGGGCGAACCTTGCATCTGCCGATAGTTGAGCTGGCCGTACTTGCCTGCCAGCTGCAGGGATTTGGGCATGCCGATCAGCATTGCATCGTGCGACTTCCAGTCCTTGAACTGCCACGACTCGAACATATAGACCAGCACCTGGTCTGGCCCCACGGACGCCGAGGTGCAGGCCATGAACTCGGCCTCGTCATAGTCGTTGAACATGCGCACCATGTCGGCATCTCGGATGCCGCGCTCGTGTGCAATGCGGTCGTTGATGAACAGTATCGGCTGCCCACGGTGCAGCCTCAGAAACTCCGGGGTTCCGGCGTGCATGCTGTGGATGCTGCCGCGAACGTGCCCGCTGACGACACGAAATGGGTGTTGGCCGCCGATCGGTGGCGTGTCCTTGTGGACCGGTAGCGCCTCACCGGCCGCGAGGAACCACTCGTGTTCGATGTAGAACTGGGCGCGCCGGGCATAGGTCGGATAGATGTCCTTGCCGTCTACATGGCGGGCGAGGGAGTAGAACGGGCGGGTCGGGTCCACCTCGGCTGCCGCCGCGATTCCACCCAGAGGCCCTATGCCATGAACTCTCACCTGACCCTGCTCCCTGAGCTGTTCGTAGCTGAATGCCTCTGGAAACGTGCCGATTGCGCTCGCCACCTTGACCATCTCCTTGAGGGCGTCCTTCTGCGTCGCCAGATGGCCGTTCATGGTGAATCGCTTCGCCAGATCCTGGTAGCGCCGCTCGGTATCGGTGCGGTCGGTGAAGGAGGTCATGCCCCGCTCTGAAGCACGCTCGGAGATCCTCGTGATCAGGCGGGCGAAGATCTCCCATTCCGGTTTTGCCTCGCCCGGTGGTTCGACGGCTCGTTCGATGAGCGCCGTATACGGGTTCAGCCCAAAGGTCATGGTCATGTCGTGCTTTTCGTAGTACCAGGCCGCCGGCAGCACGATGTCGCAGAAAGCCGCCGACGCGGACATCTTCGGCTCGATGGCGAATACCATCTTCAGTTTCGGAAACAGTTCCTCCACATAGGTTCGGCGGGCACTGCGCTGCCTGCGCAGCGGGTTGTTCGCCACCAGCATCAGAACCTGGGGTGGATTCTCAGGGGTGGGTTTGATCTGGTCCTCGTCCCAGTACTCCCTTTCGATGGCCTCCTTGAGGTAGTCGCCGAAAGTGCCGGGCAGATCCGGATCGTTCCATTGTGCGCGGTCCCAGAGTTTGTCGTACCCGGCGTGGTTGTAGAGAAAGAACACGGGCGGCACGGTGCCGTGCCGCTTGGTGCCCTCGATGGCCATGTCGACGGCGAGCACCTCGTTGGTCAGATCCGGATCCTTGAACTTCTTCAGTAGCATGTCGACCATCGTCGGCAGCCTCAGCAGCGGACCTGCCCAGTGGTCCACGGGTCGCTCGAGAGAGGCGACACCGCCGATGCCGATATCAGGGGTCAGAAAGCAATGGAAACCCGTGCCGGGTTTGCCCCAGTTGCCCGTCAACGCCATGGCCAGCAGCAGGCTGCGTTCCATGAGGTCGCCGTGATAGTGCTTGGCGGACGTGAAGCCGTTGTATGTGCAGGTGGTCTTGGTCGCGACCTTTTCAGCGAGTTCGCGGATGAGGTCTGGATGCACACCGCAGACATCCGCTGCCAACTCCGGTGTGTACTCGGCATTGAGCTTCTTGGTCAGGAGTTCGAAGGTCGGCGTGACTTCCACTTCCGAGCCATCTGCCAGGCCAACGGTGTATACACCCCGCAGCGCCTGGGTACCGTCGTAGGCGAGTGTCGCCCTGGGTGCCGGCGCCAGAGCATTGCGTCCTTCGTCGAAGAAGTAGAGCTGCTCTTCCTGCCCGCCGTCGATCTCCGAACCGCGTAAATAGCGTCCTGTGTCCGTACGTACCAGCATGGCGAGATCGGTTTGCTCGCGCACGAAGTCCTCATCCACCTGATCGCTTTCGATGATCACCTGGCAGATGGCGAGCCAGAGCGCTGCGTCGCTGGCCACGTTCACGGGTACATGGATATCCGCGGCCAGTGCGGTGGGGTTGTAGTCCGGTGCGATGAGGACCACCTCACTGCCGTTGTAGCGCGCCTCCGTGATGAAGTGGTACGTGGGCGGCCAGGTGTAGGAGATGTTGGAGTGAGTGAGGATGATGAGTTCGGCATCGAAGAAGTTGTCGGCCGTGTAACCCATGTTCATTTTGCCGAAAGTCTGGCCGATGCCCTTGAAGTCGTCACCTATGCTGACGTTGAGATCCAGGGTCAGGCCGTTCAGATGGGCCATGAAACGGGAGGTGGCGGCCAGCCCCACGGATCCCACGTGGATATGGGGCGCATCGACGATGAAACTCTCCGTTCCATGGTCGCGGTGGGCGTCCAGAATGGCGTCGGCGATGTCGGTCAGTGCCTCGTCCCACGACACTCGCCGCCACTTACCGGCGCCGCGTTCACCGACCCGTTTCAAAGGGTATTTGATTCTCTCCGGGGTGGTGAGGGTATTGTGAAAGCCACACCCTTTTTGACAGCCCTGGGGGTTATAGTCCGGGTAGTCTGCATTGGCCGCGTAGGAGCGCGCGCTCTGTTCTTCGCGCCAGATCACGCCGTTTTTGGCATACACCCTGAACGAGCACCCACCGGGCGCGCACTGGTTGGTGTGTGAACCCCAGGTGACCGAATCCCAGGTCCACTGCTCGCGGTACAGATCCTCAGGCGAGGTGTAGGCTATCGGGCGCACGCCGGAGGCAATCTCGTCGGCTTGCGATGCGGAAAAGGCCTTTTCGAGGTGGAAGAGGCCCAGGGTCAGAGCTGCTCCGCTCATCTTGAGGAACGAGCGGCGATCGAGGCCCCGTGTACCCGATGGTTCCATGGTCGCTCCGATTCAAGCAAGACGACCCAGCTGATGAGACAGCAACCCGGCGGGTGGGTTTTTGATTCACATCAATCTGACGATAAATGACGTTGGCGAACCACCCCGAATTCAGGGCTAGATACCATGACTACCCCCGCTAAGCTTGCCGGTGATGAGCAGAGAGTTCTCAACATGGCGGTTGTTGATACAAATCAATGTTGGCCGGGGGAGGTGTTCTAATGTCGTGCTCAAATGTGATTGGAGGAGATGGGTTGCGATACTGGAGACGCATCCTCGGTGTGGGTTTGGTCTGGCTATGCGTTGGCGCGGAGAGCCGGCAGGAGGCGCTCGGTTCAGGCGTGGACCTCAGCGTTTGTGGCACGTGCCACGGTCTCGCTGGTGAGGGCAATCAGGCACTCGACGCGCCCGGCCTGGCCAATCTTGAGACATGGTACGTGGAACGCCAGCTACGCGGATTTCGGGAGGGTTTTCGGGGTACGGATTCGCGAGACGTGGAGGGAACGCAGATGCGCCCCTTCGTGCTGGGACTGGACGATACGGCCATTGCCGGTATGGCCGCGGCGGTTGCTGCGTATCCCGATAGTGCCGCGACGGCGTATGAGGGCGGTGATGCCGAGAGAGGGCGAATTCTCTACGGTCATCAGTGCGGTGCGTGCCATGGCCCTTCGGGAAGCGGAAATCAGCATCTGGGAGCCCCGCGGCTGGCGGGGCTCGATGGTTGGTATCTGGACAGACAGCTCGTGAAGTTCACGGAGGGTGTGCGTGGAAGTGCCGAAGGGGATGCTCACGGTGCTCAGATGGTATTCGTCATGCAACGCATCGCCAGTCCGGCGGATGCTGCGGATGTTATAGCGTATCTCGTGAACGCCAGGTCGGAGGGGTCTCCTTGATCAGGCGTGCGGTTTGCTTGGTGGTGTTGTGCGCACTGGCCGCGTTCTGTCTGCAGGCCGCGGAACCCGTGAGTGGACAGCGATTCACTTTGTCCACTCACTGTCCGCCGGGCTTCGAGCTGGCGCGGGGCAGTTGTTTTCTGCGCAGCCTCTATCAGTTGTATGACTCACTACGCGGCGCGGGCGTCGGTGGGCTCAAGACCGGTCTGGCGGAGGTGAGAGATGGGTTCACACCGCAGCAGATCGACCTCGGCCGCTATCTCTTTTTCGACCCACTGCTCTCCGGCGACGGATCTTTGTCCTGTGCGAGTTGCCATCATCCCGACCTTGGATTCAGCGACGGCCGTGGTCGCAGTATCGGTGTTACGGGAGACCCGGTGGATCGCTCGGCTCCATCACTGTGGAACGTCGCCTTTCTGAAACGCCTGTTCTGGGATGGCCGGGCGCACTCGCTGGAGGAGCAGGTCACCGGTCCGCTCTACGCTCCGGATGAGATGGGCAATACCGAGCGGCGCCTGCTCACCGATCTGAATGCAAACGAAACGTATCGGCGTCTGTTCGAAGAAGCGTTCGGCCAGAACGTCATCACCGCAAACGCGGTATATACGGCTCTCACGGCTTTTGAGGCCTCGCTCATTTCACTGAATAGCCGATATGATCGGTACGCACATGGTTATCATGAGGCGCTGAGCGCGGACGAGATAGCGGGTCTCAACGTTTTCAGATCGTTCGTCGCGCGTTGCGCGGAGTGTCATACTCCGCCTCTGTTCACGAACCAGGAAATGGCGGTCATCGGCACGCCGGAGCCGGAGGGGTTGCCCTTCGATAAAGGAGAGGGCGCGTTGACCGGTGACCCCACGCAAAGGGGAGCTTTCAGGGTTCCGACTCTGCGCAATGTGGCGAACACGGCACCATACATGCATTCCGGGCGCTTTGCGGATCTGCGGGATGCGGTGAAGTTCTACACGCAAGGACGAGGACATGCTGTTGCCGAAGGGGAACGGCTGAGTCTTCACTGGCACATCTGGGAACCGGATCTGTCCGAGCGAGAGCTGGATCTGCTCGTGAGTTTCCTGCACACGCTCACGGACGAGACGTTCAGGCCACCGATGCCGGATGCCGTACCCTCGGGTCTGGAGCCAGTGGGTGTGGTCCCGTCTGGTGCGCGTTGATCAGGTATTTGAAAATCGAAACATCAGGTGAGGATTACAATCAATGATGGGCATCTCAACGGGCACGTTGCTTCTCGTGGCCCTGCTTGCGGTACATGCGGTGATGGCGGGCGAACTCGTGGTAAAGGCGGGTGAGTCTATCCAGGACGCGGTCTCCGCCGCAAAGTCTGGCGACACGATTCTGATCGAGCCAGGTACCTACAAGGAAACTGTGTATATCGACAAGAACAACATCAGTCTGCGTGGTGTGGTCGTGTCCGGAAACTGGCCAACACTTGAAGGTGAGAAAATTCGCAACGATGCGGTGCTGTACTCCGGCAGTGGCATCACGATCGAAAACCTCAAGATAGTCAACTACAAAGGCAATGGCATCATGGGGCAGGCGGGTAACAACTTCGTCATTCGCAACAATTGGATCATCGATGCCGGTGTGTACGGCATCTTCCCCGAGTTTGGCAAAAACGGTCTCATCGAACACAACGTGCTTTCGGGCATCGAAGATGCCGCGATTTATGTCGGCATGTGTGACAACGTGGACGTGCTGCACAACGAGGTGTTCGACAGTGTGGCCGGTATCGAAATCGAGAATACGCGCCATTCCATCGTGGACGGTAACTACGTCCACGACAATACCGGCGGTATTCTGGCTTTCATTACTCCAGGCCTTCCCATCAAGACCAACTACGATGTGATCATTCGCAACAATTTCGTCGTCAACAACAATCACGAGAACTTCGCCATCCCGGGTTCCATCGTCTCCTATGTCGCGAAGGGAACCGGCATCACCATCATGGCGGCTGACGATGTCGTGGTGGAGAACAACATCATCACGAATAACGAGTACATCGGTATCGGTATCGCCGGACTCGAGTTCATTGCCGGTGTTCGCAGCGACCCCGAATCGGAGCCCAATCCGGATCGGGTGAAGATTCTTAACAATCTCATGTGGGGAAACGGCGAAAACGCGTTGCCCGAAGTCAAGGCAGCCGTCCAGGCGATGATGCCTGGTGAGCGCTATGTCGACATCGCGGATATCAGCAAAGGCACTGGTAGCTGTATTCTGGAGAAGGATCGCTACGTGTCCGTGGGACTCGACAGGTACTCCACCTGCAAGATGACTTCGACGGCCGATACGCTCACCTATACGTTGCCCGAGCCCGTGGAAATTCGGGAGATCGCGGCGGATGAGAAAGGCAAGGCCGCTTATTACGGGATTTGTGCCGGGTGTCATGCGTACAGCGTGAAGATGATAGGACCGCCCACCATGGCCATTCAGGCGATGTACCAGGGCAGGCCGGAAGCGCTGGCGGCATACATTGCAGCGCCTTCGAAGGTGCGTGAGGACTATCCCGAGATGCCGCCGCAGAACTACATTTCGGAAGATGTCAGGTTAGCGGTGGCCCAGTTCATGCTCCAGGTCGAAAAATAGCTTCGCCGGGTTAATGAATGGAATATTTCGAATATATTAGATATATCGAATTAAAGGATCGAAATATAGGACATTTGGGCCATTTATGAACGCGACTCTGGCTCACGCGCTCAACGATGACTGTTACTGTGTTACGCCGAGCAGGCAGTCGCTGCGCGCGCAACTCGAACATCACCTCCCGGTTCCCGGCCTGCCGGACAGACTGTTGTCGGCCGAGAGCCATCTGTTTGCAGACTCGCCAGTGTTCGTCGACCAGGACACCGTCGATGAGATGACGCGCGTGGTGCATGCCGTCGAAGCCGTGGTACGCAATCTGGGCTTTCGCCAGTTCGTCCTGAACGAGGCGCCCGTCGTGATGCCGAGCGAGGGAGGTGCTCGGGGTGTTTTCAGCAGTTACGACTTTCATCTGGATGCCGATGGTCCCCGGCTCATAGAAATCAATACCAATGCTGGCGGCGTGCTGCTGAACCTGTATCTTGCAGCAGCCCAACAAGCCTGCTGCGATGAGATTGCCTCGTTGTTTCCCGCTTTCAGCAGTTTCACGGAGCTCGAGAACGGCCTGGTTGCGATGTTCCAGACAGAATGGGCTATGCAGTGCACGGAACGGCCGTTGCGGAGCATCGCCATTGTCGATGAGGCGCCGGCCACACAGTACCTGTATCCTGAATTTCTGCTGTTTCAATCCATGTTTCGAAGACACGGTATCAAAGCGTTGATCGCCGACCCCGGAGAAATCTCCCGCAGCGAGGGGGCATTGTGGATCGGTACGACGAAAGTCGATCTGGTTTACAATCGCCTGACCGATTTTTACCTGCAGGCCCCGGCTTCGTCCGTGTTGCTGCGGGCCTTTCAGGAAGGCGCTGCGGTGTTCACACCTTCGCCGCGTGCGTATGCCTTGTATGCGGACAAACGCAATCTGATACTGCTGTCCGACTCGAAGCGGTTGCAGGATTTTGGTGTCGAGAATGTCCACATAGAGACGTTGACGCGCTCAGTTCCCCATACGGTGAGAGTCGAGACGGACAATGCCGATGAACTGTGGCGTCAAAGACGGCGGTTGTTTTTCAAACCCGCCATCGGATATGGAAGCCGAGGTGCCTACCGCGGCGCGAAACTTACCCGGCGCGTATGGGAAGACATCATGCAGCACGAGTACATCGCACAATCCATGGTAGCGCCAAGTGAGCGCCAGATGATCGTCAACGGCGAAAAACGTCCTTTGAAGGCCGATGTTCGTTGTGTGACGTATGACGGGCGCATACAACAGCTGTCCGCGCGGCTGTACGAAGGTCAGGTGACCAACCTGCGTACAGAGGGGGGCGGGCTTGCCAGTGTTTTCGTGGTACCGGTCGAGCAGAGGTCCCCTTCAGGTAACCCTGATCAGGTGTAGGTGCTGCCTTTCATTGCGGTGCCGATGTCCTGGCGTATCACCACGTTGACCAGCGCGGGTTTCCCGGAAGCGAAGGCGCGTTCCAGCGCCGGGCCGATTTCCTCTGGCCGTTCGCAGTATTCGCCGTGCCCGCCCATGGCCTCGACGATCTTGTCGTAGCGGGTGAAGTTGAGCATCGTGGCGACCACGCGGTTGGCGCCGTACACGGCGGCCTGGGGCCGAACCATCTGTCCCCAAACCCCGTCCACCCCAACGATACCCACGATGGGCAACTCGAAGCGCACGGCGGTGTCGTATTCGAAGCCGTTCAGGCCAAAGGCGCCATCTCCATAGATGATGAGTACACGCTTGTCGGGCCTCGCTATCTGGGCGGCCAGCGCGAATGGCATGCCGACGCCGAGGGTGCCGAGTGGGCCGGGGTCCATCCAGCAGTTTTCTTCAGGCACGGGTAACACCTTCGACGCCTGGGCCACGATGTCACCACCGTCGCCGATGAGAATCAGGTCCTTGTCGGCGGCAAAATCCCTGATTTCGCGACACATCCGCAGCGGATCGATGGGAACCTCGTCTGAACTCAGTTGCGCATCGAATGCCGATTCCAGTTCCGCTTCCCGCTCGATCAGTTGATCTCGCCAGGCACTGAAATCGAGATCTTCCACCTTGTTCAGCAGGCTCTCGAATGTCGCCGAGAGATTGCCCACCACAGCCGCATCGGCTGAGCGATTGGTGCCTATCAACTCGTTTTCCACGTCGAGTTGGATGATCTTGGCATCGGCCGGGATGGTACGCCCGAAACCGAGACGAAAATCCAACAGCACACCCGCACAGACGAAAACGTCGCACTGCTGAATGGCCTCCTTGCGCACGCGGTTCAGTAACTCCGGCGTACCCGGCTTCACCGTGCCTCTACCCATGCCGTTGACGAAAGTCGGAATGTGGGTGTGTTTGACGAAAGCCTGCAGTCCGGCGGAAGCGTTCGACCACTTGACGCTTGTTCCGGCCATCAGCACCGGGTGTCTGGCCTCGGCCAGTATCGCGAGCGCTGCTTCGATGTCGCTCTGCGCGGGCATCAGCACCGGAGGCTGCGGCCGCATCCTGGGGAAACGAACCGAATCGAGATCGACTTCACCGCTCAGCACGTCCATTGGTATTTCCAGGAAGGCGGGGCCCGGGTTGCCGGATACCGCGTGGCGAATACCCATTTCGATGTAATCCGGGATGCGGCGAGTGTCGTAGCAAGCATCCGCCCACTTCGTAATCGGCTTCATGACACCCACATGATCCATTTCCTGGAGAGAACCGCGGCGTAGATTGTTGAACGGACCCTGACCCCCGATGACGAGTATCGGACTGTTTGCGCGCCACGCGTTGGCCACTCCCGTCACGCCATCCGTCACCCCCGGTCCTGCTGTCAGCACCGCGCAGCCAACTTTGCCCGGATTGAGCCTGCTCCAGGCGTCGGCAGCGTGTACGGCGGCCTGTTCGTGGCGTACGTCGACGACGCGGATGCCTTCATCCAGACAACCGTCGTAGATGGCCATGACATGACCTCCACTCAGGGTAAAGATGCACTCCACGCCGGCCTCCTTCAGTGCCCGCGCAGCAAGCTTTCCACCGTGTACGTTCATTCAGGATCCTCCCTCGTTTTATGAAACTCTGTCACGATGCTATCACGATGGTGACGATTCGCTTGCCGGGATGCTTCCCACTCGGATGGGTTGGAAAAAGGCTGGGGTGCGGGCAAGGCGGTGGAAACGGTGAACGTGCCGCCGGCTACATGGCGTGGCTGACGGCGCGCCGTTTTGTTGCGTACTACTCGGTGAGACGTTCGTAGACGACGACCATCACCACCATGAGTGCGCCGGTGCCCACCGCGGTACCAACTGTTTCGAAGAAGGTCGTCAGATACATTCCGACGACCGGGATGGCGCCCGGCGCGCCAGACATGGTTGCCAAAACGATTGCGATCAACAGATATGGTGTTCTTCGGTCTTCGGGTACTCCGACGAAGCCATGACAATTCCGAGGATGACGAGAACCAGCGCCGCGAACGCTATCTCGACAAAAACGCCCACCATCGCAACCAGTAGAATCAGAAGGCGAACGATATTCGTCGTGTTCATATTCATGTTTAGTAACCCCTGACGGTGTTGTTACGATCGCGCGGCCGTACGAACGATGCTCACCCTACAGTTGGGCAACAAACAGGTACACGCAGAAGTGCACTGACTGGATTGTTGTCCTTGGTATTCTCACCCTAAGAAAGCCGGCTCTTCCCTGCGGTTAGTTCTTTCAGCCCGGGTGATCGTGCATTCGGGCTTCAAGCCGGGCAACGTCTTCGTATCTCCCTCGTATCACACGAAGATCCTGGATTTCGGCATCGCGCGTGCGGTACAGATCAATCGGGGTCATGGTGAAGACACCGTATTCGACCCTTCCAATCTGGCGGTATTCACCCCGGCATATGTGAGCCGGGAAATTCTGCATGGAGACAATCCCAAAACCCGGGACGATATCTACTGTCTCGGTATAGTCATCTATCTGATCCTCACCGGCCATCACCCCTTTGGACGCCTGTCGGCAGAGGATGCATGCTGTAAGGGCCTGTCGCCGGAAAAAACGAAACGGCTCAATGCCCGCCAGTGGCGTGGATTGAAAAAATGCCTCTCGTTCCAACGCGCGGAGCGGCCGTCGAGCGTCTCCGAGCTGAAGAGCCGGTTGTTCGAACCGGCGCCATGGCGCTCGCGAACGGTGCTGGTAGCGGGTGCGGCGTTCTTTCTGGTGCTCGCCGGCAGCATGCTGTGGACCGATCCCGAGATCAGCGAGGTCAGGGAGGAGGTCCGTCACGCCACGTTGGTCGATGCGCGGGTTGCGCGACTGACCGCACTCGTGCCGGATCCAGTGCTCGACGAGCGTTGGCAACAACTCGTTTGGGCGCAGACACAGACACTGTTGGCGTTGAGCGGAGCAACACAAACCACAGCGCGGTTGTTCAGAAGCCTGACCGCGCTCTATGCCGAGCGCATGGGTCAAAGCGAAACAGTGGATGAGGCGGCCGCGTTGTATCAAATGGGCTCTCGCTATGGCGATTTGAGCGCCCAATACGAGCGCCTGCTCGCAAGTCAACGCGCTGAAACAAGCGCACCGCTGAGCAAGCCCGACCACGTGGGCTTTGCCGTACGGTCGAGGGATCGGTTGGAAGAATTAGCGCGCAATTTCAAGGATGCGCCGGAGCGACAACTCGTCATCAAGGAAGCGTTCTCGCGCGCCGGGATGGGCGCAGATGACCAGCGTGGGCGTCGGGTGGCATGCGGAGGTACAGGATGGTTCGAGCAGCAGGGTAGACTGGAGTGTTCCTTTAACAACTAGGCAAACGGGAGGCATAAAGGATGAAAGTGCTCGGCTGTACTGGTCTATTCGGTATTCTCGTTAAGGTTGTTCTGTTCGCCTTCGCATGTTCGGGGCTGAATGCTGCGAAGGCGGAACTCGGTGCAGAGGCGGCTTACGATCTCGAGTGGGGCAACACGTGCGAAGAGGCTGTGATGGATGACGCCATATTCATGGAAATCTTGCCAATAACAAGTGCGGATGTAGTTATACACTTACCTGACGACCAGTGCGAACAATAGTAAGCAACCGGTTAGACACGATGTCTTTGTAGGACAAGATTGCTGGCCATGCGTGACAGGCCCCTCAACGAGGGTTGGGCTTGCGGCGGTAGCATTTGCCTCTTTGTGCTGTGTAGTGACAGGTCATCGGGGTGAGATGCGGCCGATCTCCTTCTCACCTCGCCTGAATGGCAAACAGGTTTATACACATCCACGATAAGGCTGAAACTGTCGTGCGCGAACGTGACGGTGGCCAGCGATTCGTGCTGTCAACCATTGTAACCCATTGATATACAAAGAAAAAACGTGTTTTGGATTTGTGTGTGGTAGTTGAGGCCACAGATTGAGATTTCAGCGCCATCGAACTCATCTGAGTTATCCTCAGAGTTATCCACAGGAATGTCGTTGTTCATGACGCGATCCTGAGATCAATGGAAGACGATCAGCGGGCCAGATTTCGATCGGCCGGTGATCGCACGGATTAGCTGAAGGAGGATCGAGATGGCGGATGTGCTGGATGCCAGAGAGCTGTTGGACCAAAAACTTGACCAATATCGTGAGCGGGGAGTGTCGCGGGTCAAGCTCGGTCTCTCCGATCTGGATGGCGTGATTCGGGGCAAGTACGTCAATCTGGGAAAATTCATCTCGCTCATGGAGAAAGGCGGTGGCTTTTGCGACTGCGTTTTCGGCTGGGATGTGGATGACCAGTTGTATGAGGGAGTGGAGACACGATACACGGGGTGGCATACGGGCTTTCCGGATGCCGCCTATCGGCTGGTCGTGGAAACGGAGCGTTGGCTAGCAGATGAGGGTTGCCCATATTTTGTCGGAGAATTCATTGCGTCCGACGGCGCTCCACATCCGTTGTGCCCGCGGGCGCGGCTTGGTGAGGTTCTGACGCAGCTCGGCAGGCAGGGCCTGACGCTGCGAGCGGGCTTCGAGTACGAGTTTTTCGTGTTCGATGAAACACCCCACAGCATTCGCGACAAGGGCTACCGGGACCTACGTCCTCTCACGCCGGGTAACTTCGGGTATTCGATGTTGCGGGCGTCCAGCGAGTCGGAGCGCTTCAACGGACTGATGGAGTATTGTCAGTCCATAGACTGCGATCTGGAAGGACTGCACTGCGAGACGGGTCCGGGTGTGTGGGAGGCGGCGCTCAAGGCCAGAGAAGGAGTCGAGGCCGCCGATCGGGCGAACCTCTTCAAGACCTTCGCCAAAGTTTTTTTTGCCCGACAGGATCTGATAGCGACCTTCATGGCGAAATGGTCCATGGACTACCCGGGTCAGAGTGGCCACTTCCACTTCAGCTTTCTGGACGAGGCAGGAAACAACAGGTTCTATGACGCGGGCGATGCATCTGGGATGTCGCTGCTGCAGAAACAGGCTGTAGCGGGCCTTGAGCGGTATCTGCCCGAGTATCTATGCTTGCTCGCACCGACGATAAACAGCTACACCAGGCTGGTGAAGGGCGCATGGGCGCCCACCGCCTCGACGTGGGGCATAGAGAACCGCACGGCAGCGATCAGGGTGATTGGCGGCTCGCCGGGTAGCCAGCGTATCGAATGCCGTGTGGGTGGGGCCGACGCCAATCCCTATCTCGTTGCGGCAGCCACCGTGGCGGCGGGACTCCAGGGTATCGAGGAGGATCTGGACCCCGACGCTCCAGTGGCTGGCAATGCGTACGACGCGGAACGATCACTGCCGCAAGAGAGGCACTTCCCGGGCCAGCTGCGCACCGCTGCCGCAGCGCTGGATGCATCTGTCTCGGCGAGATCCATGCTTGGCGATGCGTTCGTCGATCACTTCGTCGCGACGAGGTTGTGGGAGTGCAGGGAGCACGAGCGTGCCATCGATAGTTGGCAGCTCGAACGGTATTTCGAGATCATCTAGCCCCATCTGGCCCCGATGTGGCGCATCGCGGCGGACTTGAAACGCCGCATTCGAAACTCCAACATTGCCTGATGGACATCGGTATTCTTCAGGTGGATTCGGTTCTGCCACGGTTTCGCTTACGGCACGGCGACTACCCCGATATGTTCGGCTCGCTGTTCCTGCGCGCGGGGAGAGAGGTCGGGGAGGAAACGGGGTGCGAAAACTCAGTACGAGTGCGTAACTTCGACGTCCTGGCAGGAGATTTGCCGCAAGCGCGGGCGTGCGATGGGTACGTGATCACAGGAAGCCGGCAGAGTGTGTACGAGGAGCTGCCCTGGTTACCTGCATTGGTCGACTTCGCCGCGCAGGCCATGGCCGTAGCACGCCCGGTGATCGGTATCTGCTTTGGTCATCAACTGCTTGCTCACTACTTTGGCGGCGAGGTTGCACCCGCTGAAGCGGGCTGGGGTGTGGGCGTGCACACCAGTGCGGTGGTGGAGCACCATTCCTG
>DCWG01000012.1:32067-40649 GCA_002327525.1 Gammaproteobacteria bacterium UBA2168
CCCGCCGCTACAGAACATTGCCATGCTCGTGAGTCACAAGGATCAGGTGCGGGCACTGCCTGCTGGTGCGGAGGTATTCGCGAGCAGCGATTTCTGCCCGATCGCCGGATTTCGTATCGGCAGTAGTGCGCTCGCTTTCCAGAGTCATCCCGAATTTCAAAAAGCCTATTCCAGCGATCTCATGGACATGCGCCGGAAAATGCTGGGAGGCGCGACCTACGCACGGGGAAAGGCATCACTCGCGCAGGACACTCACGAGCGTGAAGTGGCGCGCTGGATCCTCAATTTCATCCGTGAAGCACGCGGCCGGCCCTGAAGAACCCCGTGGTTTCGCCGGCTTCCTGTTGCGGGCCCGGCGCATGCTGTCCCGTCCCGGCGAAGTACTAACCCTGGTGGACTCCGCGACCAGAAAGCTCCAGTCCAGTGGACTGATCGGGCGGCAGTTCGATCAATTCGCGGACGACCTCGCGCTGCTGATGAGGCTGACGGGAAGCTGGGCGAGAGGGGAATATCGAGAGGTTTCGACTCGAACTCTCACCATCGTCGTCGGCGCTCTACTGTACTTCGTCGTGCCCTTCGACGTGGTCCCGGATTTCATTGCGGGACTGGGCTTCGTAGATGATGCGGCGGTTATTGCCTACGCCGTCGCAGTGGTGCACGGTGAGCTGGATACTTATCGCGGCTGGTGCGCGAAACGTGACGAGGAAGCAGAGGGACGCGATGCGACGTAGTGCACTGCGCCTGTGGATTGTGGTGTTGATGTGCGCCATCACCTCGGGCTGCATGATGAAGGTGGCATACAACAATCTCGACCGGCTGGTGCGCTGGCGGGTTGGTGACGTAATCGACTTCATGCCTGACCAGCGGCACCGCTTCGACCAGGAGTTTGCCGTGCTGTGGTACTGGCACCGGACCACGCAGTTGCCTGAATACGCCAGCTTCTTCGATGAATTGGTGCGCGCCGTGCATGCGCAACCGCTCGGTGAAGTCGAGTTGAAGGCGACGTTTGCCACGTTCACCAGGTGGGGAGATCGACTTGAGGCGCGCAGCCTGGGACTGAGTGCGAATCTGCTTCGGAGCCTAAGCGATGCACAGGTGGCGACACTTGCCGAACGGATTCGTGCGGACCGCGGATGGCGTGATACAGCCAGTGACGATTTCGAAGGCCAACGAAGGGCGTGGGCTGAACGCATTGAGGGGCTGATCGAAAACCTGGCCGGTCGTCTCGATAAGGATCAGATCGATCTGATCGAGGATTGCGCGGGACGCTACGTACCGGAGCAGGCCATGTGGGAAGCCTATATCGAAAAGTGGCAGGACCGGCTGGTTGCATTGCTCGAACAACGGCGGAGCCCGGGCTTCGAGGAGGAACTGGCGTTGCTGATATCGGCCGAAGCCTACGGCTCTCCGCTCGATGAGGCCGTGGAAGCGAACGAAAAGCTCTCCAGAGAAGCGCTAGCGGCGATACTGGCAAGTCTCACGTCACGGCAGCAGGTTCGTCTGGAAAAAACGCTCGGCAATCTAGCGCAGGATCTCAGAGAGCTGGCGGCGCAAGCGCCGAAGTTCGTTCCGGGGCACGAGGAAAGGCAACCGGTGGAGGGCGTCCGGTCGTCTGGAATTCGGCGCGACTGGTCTGGGTGTGCCGGCGATCGAGTGTAGCTGCGACACTGTTCGACAGCATAATGCATCGTGAGGGAGAAAAGCGCTGCGCGCATACACTGCAGGGAGTTGCAGCATATTGCTGGCGGACGCACCGGGAGTTAATACTTCCGGGGCGCCTCGTCCAGTACCAGCCATGCAACCAGGTACGCGGCGATCACGATCTTGGTCAGGAACACACCCGCCACCAGCGCTATCACGCGTACGATGGTCGGGTCTGTGTTGAAATAGTTGGCGAGCCCCGCACACACGCCCGCAATCCAGCCGTTGCGGGAGTCCAGGTACAGGGTTCGCTTGATGCGATCCAGTCCGCGGTTGGCCATTTCGTCTATCCGGTCGGTCTTCGTTGTTGTCGCTCTAGCGTGTGGCAACCCGGTTGCTCAGCTCGGTCGCGATGTGTTGCGTGGCGGCCTTGGACGCTTGGTCGACGCCCGGGGCGAAAAATCCCGCGCAGGCGCCGAACACCAGGAATACCACGGCGACGAGCGCCAGACCCCAGGCGGTGGCGCGCGGGTGGCTGATGCGGGAAAGTCGAATGCTGTGGTTCATTTTCTTTAGTTCGTTGGTCTGTTTGTCGTTGCCGGTTCTTCCGGCGCCCAGCTGATCCGGGTACGAGTACTTATATTCAATAGTCGTGCCAACTGGGGAATGGGTTCTCTGGCCGCGCAAAACGGCCGCCACCACCCTGCCAAGACACGCACGCGTGGCGAAAATCACCAATATTTAGCCTCCAGTATGTTGACGCCTGGTACCCGGTGGTTATGGTTGCGTGTGGGCCGGGGCTGGTCGAACATGGAAAACTGGCGTCGAAGGAGCGCCGAAAAGGCGCCGCATGTTCGAAATCTTGGGGGATATGATGGATTTTCACTTTGCCACCCTATGGGAAGCAGTCGCCGATACGGTAGGTGAGCGCAACGCGCTCATCTGCCGGAATACGGTCAGAACCTGGGCGGAATACGACGACCGCGCGGCGCGAATCGCGAGCGTTTTCACCGAACATGGCCTGGCCGCAGACTCGAAGGTCGGTCTCTACCTGCACAACTGCAACGAGTACCTCGAGGCGCAGTATGGAGTGTTCAAAATCGGGGGCTGCCCCATCAATGCGAACTATCGCTACAAGGCCGATGAGCTGATTTACCTGCTGGAGAACGCCGATGCCGAGGCGGTGGTCTATCAGGCCTGCTACGCGATGCGCATCTGGGAGGTTCGCGAGCGACTGCCGAAGATGAAGCTCTACATCCAGGTCGACGATGGCACCGAGTCCCTTCTCGACGGATCTCTGGATTTCGAGGGAGCCATCCGCGCGGCGCGGCCAATGCCCCGTATCGAGCGCAGTCCCGACAGTGTGTACATGCTCTATACGGGTGGCACGACGGGTATGCCAAAGGGAGTCATGTACCCCGCCGGAGAGTTCAGCCGCAACATGATGGCGGTTGGTGCGATGTCGCGCGGCCTGGAACCACCCGAGAGCATCGCCGGGATTCCGGACCTCCTCAGGACCATCGGTGACGATGCTCCGATCGGATTACCCGCGTGTCCGCTCATGCACGGTACCGGCATGTGGCTCGGGGGCATGGTCACGCACTCCGTTGGCGGAACTGTGGTCACTTCGCCGAAGCTCGGGCTCGATGCCGATGCGTTGTGGTCGCTGGTCGAACGGCATGGCGTCACCGACATGGTGATCGTGGGTGATGCATTCGCGCGTCCGCTGTTGGCGGTGCTCGATGATGCAGTCGAGCGGGGTTCGCCCTATGACATCTCCTCGCTCCGACAGATTACCTCCAGCGGTGTGATGTGGAGTTCGGAAACCAAGCAGGGTCTGCTGAAGCATCACGACATGATTCTCGCGGACATTATGGGGTCCACGGAGGGTGGGATGGGGAGCAACACCACCACGCGCGAAGCCGATACCCAGACTGCTAAATTCGAGCTCAGTGAGGGGGTGAAGGTTTTCAACGAGGATGATGAGGAAGTGCAACCCGGCTCCGGTGAAATGGGCATGCTTGGGCTTAGCGGTAACGTGCCTCTCGGTTACTACAAGGATCCGGAAAAGAGCGCGAAGACCTTCCGCGAGATAGGCGGGGTGCGCTACAGCTTCCCCGGCGACTTCGCGCAGGTCGAAGCCGACGGCAGCATCACGCTGCTCGGCCGGGGCAGCGTGTGTATCAATACTGCCGGAGAAAAGGTGTTTCCCGAGGAGGTCGAAGAGGCGGTGAAAAGACACGAAGACGTGCTGGACTGCCTGGTCGTGGGCCTACCCGATGAACGCTTTGGCGAACGCGTGGTGGCAATAGCCTCTCGTACAGGGATTGGGATCGCGGGGCAGGATGTCATCGATTTCACGCGTGAACACCTGGCCGGCTACAAACTGCCGAAGCAGGTGATCTTTGTTGATACCGTGCAGCGGGCGCCGAACGGCAAGGCCGACTACAAGTGGGCGAAACGGACGGCGGAGGCGGCTATTGGGCCGTGAGGCAACGCCAGGCGGCCCACTAGCGCCGCACGTTTGGTCGGGTGAGACCAGTGCGCGTCCCGTCCCTGGCTGATCGGAAGCGTTCGAGTGTTCATCAGACTTCGCGGCCCTGTTTTCATCAGATGGGCTATGGTCTGTGAGTGGTCGGCGATGGATCGAACAAGGAGCCCGTCGAACCGGAGTATGCCTATTTGCGGCGCGATCACGTGCTGTTGTGCTATCTGCACCTGGCGGCACTGCCCGAGCTGACTCGGGTTCTGATCGAGAAAAAGCTGACCGGCTACCTCTGCTTGCGCCGATGAGCGATGTGGTGGGCCACCTGGCGGTTCACGCCGTCGCGCACCTGTTGCAGCATATCAATGGGGGTTCAGGCGTGCTGCTGGGTGGCCTGCTAGCAGCCGATAGGCCTCATGTCGCGGTCCTTTATCCCGGCACGGTCGGCACCAGCGCTGCAACACTGGCGGCCGCACTGGGTGCCCGCGTCAAGGTGTTCGGAACAGACCGTTCCTCGCTGGAGCGCATGCATCGTCTTGGTGATAACGTAACCGCACTGCCCTCGTTTGCGACACTGCTGGAACAGGTCGTACCGGACGCCGATCAAGCGTTGCGATGGTCAGCTCTTCGTCCTCCACGCATACCGTGTGTCCGCATGCGTTACGCATACCGTGTGTCCGCATGCGTTGTCGAGCATGGCGGTGATGACGCCGCCGTGGATCACACCGGTATCCGGATCTCCCACGAGATGGTCTCGGCGTAAGGCAGGTGCATCAGGGTGCGGTGGGTTTCGTTGGAAAGCACTTCGAGGCCAATGGCGCGGGCATGAGGAGACAAACCCTCAATGTAATCGAGAATCTGGTTTTCGGGTTCGGTCACGGGAAGTTTTCGGTAGTATCGCAACTTTCGTTCGCACAATTAGCATATTGGGAGGGTTCTGCGATGGCAATGCAGCATACGCCTTTGTTGATGTCCAACATTCTGGATCGGGGTGCGAAGGTGGCTCCGCGGGAAGAGGTCGTCACCGCCACGGACAACGGCGTGCGTCGTCAGACACTGGAAGAGACGCGTGCTCGCGCGCATCAGCTTGCACATGCACTCGCAGAGGCGGGTATCGGACTGGGAGATCGGGTCGCTACGTTCATGTGGAACGGCTCCCGCCACCTGGAGGTGTACCACGCGTGCGCCGGCATGGGCGCTGTGCTGCACACTCTGAACATTCGGCTTTCCGACAAGGATCTCGAGTACATCATCGATCACGCCCAGGATCGCATCATCATCGCTGATGCCGATACGCTACCGCTGTTGGAGAAGCTGAATGGCCGCATGCCATCGGTGGAGCGCATCGTGGTAGCGACCGAGGAGGGTTTCGAGGGCTGGGAGACCGACCTGCCCGAGCCCGTGGACTACGAGGCCTTCATCGCGGACAGACCCACTCTCTGCGAGTGGCCGCAAATCGATGAGAACTCGGCCCTCGGGCTGTGCTACACCAGTGGTACCACGGGCAACCCGAAAGGTGTGGAGTACGAGCACCGCTCACAGTATTTGCATACCCTGACACAAATGATGACAGACTCCATGGGCTTGTCGGCCGCCGATACCATGCTCGGCATCGTACCGATGTTTCACGCGATGGGGTGGGGATTGCCGTGGTCGGCACTCGCGCTTGGCTGTAAGCAGGTAATGCCGCATCGTTTCATGGACCCGCAGCGTCTACTTGACCTCATCGTCTCGGAAAAGGTCACGGTTTCCGCGGGTGTGCCAACTATCTGGCAGGGGGTGAAAGCCATTTACGAGGCAGATCCGGGCGCATACGATCTGTCGAATCTCTCACGCCTCACCTGCGGCGGGTCGGCACCGCCGCCATCGCTGATCCGCTGGTACTGGGACACTCTGGGAGTGGAGATGATCCAGGGTTGGGGCATGACGGAAACATCACCGCTCGCAACGCTGTCCCGGCGTGTGATGAAACGCAGCCAGCTGAGCCTCAGTGAAGACGAGCAGTTCGAGAACGTGGCGAAGGCCGGACAGCTCATGCCGGGTCTTGAGCTCGACATTTTCGACGAGGACTTCAACCGCCTGCCACATGACGGTGAGACGGTAGGCGAGATCCTGGTGCGCGGTCCGTGGATCTGCTCGGAGTACTACAACAACCCCCAACCGGACAAGTTTCATGACGGTTGGCTGATCACCGGTGACGTTGGCAAGATCGATGCCGAGGAATATCTCATCATCAGCGACCGGTCGAAGGACCTGGTCAAAAGCGGTGGCGAGTGGATATCGTCCGTGGATCTGGAGAACCACATCGTGGCTCTCGGCGGTATCGGGCAGGCGTGTGTCGTGGCACACCCGCATCCAAAGTGGGACGAGCGTCCGGTAGCGTTGGTGGTATTGGATCCCGGGGCGCAAGTGAGTGCCGAGACGATCATCGAACACTGCGGCACGGCGTTCGCCAAGTGGCAGCTGCCGGACGACGTCCTGTTCGTCGACAGCATCCCACTCACGTCCACAGGCAAGATGGACAAGAAGATCGTACGCGCGGATCTCGAGGCCCAGGGCTATCAGTTGCCCGATCTGCGCGAGAGCACAGGGTGAGGAGTATCTGATGTGATAACAGCTGCCGCATGCCGGTAGCCAGCCGCCACTACCTGCTGCCGGTTCTGCTGGGATCGGCTTCGTTCGTCTTTCTCAATTTTGGTTTGCCGATACAGGCGAAACGCTTGGGCGCGGACGCAACCCTGATTGGTGGGATGTACACCGTCTTCACTCTGACCATGGTCGTCGTGCGCCCACTGGTGGGCTGGGCGCTCGATCGCTACGGGCGGCGATGGTTCTTCGCGTCTGCCTTCGGTTTCTACACGGTGGCGATGTGGGCCTTCAGCCGCGCCACCGGTGTTGACGACTTCTACCTCGCGCGTTTTTTGCAGGGTATAGGCGCATCGCTGATGTGGGTGTCGGTACGCACGATCGTGGCGGATGAGTTCGATACAGCTGAGCGCGGCCGTGAGATGGGGAGGTTACAGGCCAATTCGGTGCGTGGCAGCATGCTGGGTGCTTTCTACGGATTCACGCTGATCGGGATGATGCCGCAGGAAGAAGCCTGGCGATTGGCGTTTTACGGCTACTCGGTGGTAGCACTGGCAGGGTTCGTTCTCGCCTGTCTGCGCCAGCGTGAGAGCAGCCAGCCTGCTGCGACCGGCCGGCGCGTCGAGCTGGTCTGGAATGCGGATATCGTGCGTCTGCTTGTCATTGTGTTCGTATCGGGTTTTGCCAGCGCTCTCATAGAGCCCATCTATCTGATCTATTTGCAGGATAAGTTTTCGCTTTCGTTCATGCAGCTCGCGATGGCATTCTTACCGGCGGGCATCGTGTATGCGACCTTGCCGGTGGTCACCGGCCGCTGGGCGGATCGGTTTGGCAGAATGCCTTTGATGGTGAGCGGAATCGCACTCGCGGCGCTCGCGTCCATCAGCCTGCCGTGGCTTGGACACATACTCATGGTCGCGGGTCTGTATACGCTCTCGGCCGTCGCCTGGACAATGGCGATACCGGCTGAAGATGCGCTGTTGGGCGATCTGTCCGAGGCCGCGACACGCGGCCGGCTGTTCGGTATGAGAGAGATGGCGGCGATGACGGGGGCGGCCATAGGGCCGTTGCTCGGCGGCGCTATCTACGACTACTGGCGTGCCGAGTTCGCCTTCGTGATCAACGGTGCCCTGCTGCTCATCGCATCGGGCCTTGCCTGGCATTGGTTTCGCGGCATGGCACCGGCTAGTATTGAACGTTGATCCGTAACAGGCGAATCAGTGAAAGGCATTTTCTTCGATCTGGGCGGTACACTCTTCAGCTATTCCAACATCGGCCAGGGCGCAGCGCCACTGCTGGTGGAAGCCACGCGCAGGCTGGGTCTGGACCTGGCGCTCGAGGACATGGGGGCCGCATACTGGCAGGCGAACCGAGAGATCAGCGTGATCTACGCGCAGAAGGACTACTACCTGCACGCGCACATGTTTCGCGATACGTTTCGCCGGTTCGTGCAGTTGCTCGAAGCAGAGTTCAAGGAAGACATCTACGACTGGTATCGTGCCGAGCAGCACCGGGTGGTGGTGGAAACCCTGGAGCTCAAGCACGATTGTATCGAAACGCTGGAGCAGTTGAAGGACAGGGAACTGTACCTGTCCATCGTCTCCAACATAGACGAGGATACGCTGCAGCCGCTGGTGGAACGCGAAGGACTGCATCGGTATTTCGAGCACTGGACCAGCTCTGAAGCAGCCCGGTCGTGCAAGCCGCATAGCCGCTTTTTCGAAGTGAGTCTCGACAAGGCGGGGCTTGAAGCCGAGGAGGTGCTGTTCGTGGGTGATTCGCCCGAACACGATGTCGGCGGCGCATCGGCGGTTGGTATGCGCACTGTTCTCATAGTGCAGGAAGGCGTGACGCCGCCGATGCAGAGCGG
>DCWG01000120.1:0-507 GCA_002327525.1 Gammaproteobacteria bacterium UBA2168
CAGCGAATAGATGCGCTTCACGGGAATCCCGACATAGTAAGCGGCCAATTGATTCTGCGATGCCGCCTGCATGGCGATACCCAGCCGGGCGAAACGAAAAAACGCAAACAACACGAGGCATAGCGTGAGCGTACCGAGCACGATGGCCGCACTCTCGTGAGGGATGATGACCCAGGCATCTGCGAAGCCAAGTCGCCACACGCCGCCCACGTACGGTGCGTCGAGTGCGCGCGACTCGCTGCCCCAGATGGCGCCGGCAAGGGCTCGCAACACGAAACCGAGCCCGATCGTGAGCATGAGCACCGCAAAGTGAGGCTCGCCGATCATCGGTCTCAGAAAGAGGCGCTCGAGCAGGACGCCGATAGCGGCCATGGCCACGAGCGTGGCGAGTACCGAGGGAAAGAAGGACCAGCCCAGAATGTCCACGAAGGTCAGTGCGATGAATGCACCCAGCATCATCAGGTCGCCTTGGGCGAAATTGACCATCTCCGTGGCCTTGTAGATGAG
>DCWG01000120.1:814-25343 GCA_002327525.1 Gammaproteobacteria bacterium UBA2168
TCCGTGGCCTTGTAGATGAGCACGAATCCCAGCGCAATCAGCCCGTAGACACAGCCCTGCGATATTCCGCTGATGAGAAGCTGAACGACTTCCAATGGAAAACCAAATCCCCTGCCGGCCGACATTGTGCAGCAGATGCAGTGCTCCTGTCAGGCGATACTCCCTCGCAGCACCCCGTTTCTCTATTCTTGCGTCTCGACAGTCCCCCTAGCCGGGCAGCTTCGACTCGCCACCGGGTAAGCGATTGCGATATGGTTGGGCCTGCATCAATACTGGGGGCCGACATGGCGGATATGGCAGAAAGCGCCTGGCAGGTCTTCGACATCAGCGACCTCGAAAAACACCTCGAAGGCAAGCCGGTCGAGTACAGGGAGTTTCTGAACGTTCCGGCACTGTCGTGTGGGTTATACCACCTCGACCGCGGCTCGACTGACATGCAGTCTCCGCACGACGACGACGAGATCTACTTCGTGCTGCGCGGCCGTGCGCGCCTCAAGGTCGGCGACACCACCCACGATGTGTCCACCGGTTCACTCCTGTACGTGCAAGCCACGGAAGAACACTCGTTTTTCGAAATCGAGGAAGACATGACCCTGCTGGTCTTCTTCGCCTCGACACCGCGAGACTGAGGCCGCGTGAAGAGGCGTCTCGTCGCGTTTCTCAGCGCGGTCTTCCTCACAGCCTCGGTCTCCGCCGGCGGCGATCCATCTGCCTTCGGTGCCGTCTATACCATCCTGAAGAACCGCTGCGGTCATTGCCATCAGGTGGGGGGGGCAAGCTCCTGGGTCACTGACATGCCACCGACGGCGCAACGTTTCCCTCATTGTACGGATGCTCCCAACCCGCTGATGTGCTCCACACACGCCCAACTGACCGAAGCACCGGGCGAGGAGATCCCGGCCTGGATTCGCCCGCACGAGGCCGCCATGAGCGAACCATACCAGCAGGCATGCAATCTCTCGGTGAGTTTTCATATCGGCGTGTCTCTTCCGCAGGTGCTGCCTCCCGAAGAGTGCTCGTTGTTTCTGGACTGGATCACGGCGGGCGCCAACCTCTGACCCGTTTTTCTATTTCGGGAGTGTTGCCCATGTACAAACCGTTGCTGCTGGTTCTGTGTCTGGTTTGGACGGATTTCGCCCAGACCGGTCTGAGGGAGGATATCCGCCGCGATTCAAATTACGTTCGCCAACTCTACGAGTACCTTCACGCCAATCCCGAACTGTCCTGGGCGGAGCAGGCAACGGCCGCGCACCTGGCCAATGCATTGCGCGAACTCGGCTTCGATGTCACACCTGGTGTCGGAGGTCACGGCGTCGTCGCCGTGCTGCGCAATGGCAAGGGACCCACGCTGGCACTGCGCGCCGACATGGATGCGCTGCCCGTGCGGGAGAATACCGGTCTGGAGTACGCAAGCACCGTGACCACCAGCAACGACAGCGGACAAACGGTGGCTGTGATGCACGCCTGCGGTCACGACGTACACATGTCCGTGCTGGTCGGTAGCGCCCGGCGTCTAGCCGCCATGCAGAGTACCTGGCAGGGTACCCTGCTGCTGATCGCCCAGCCTGCCGAGGAAGTAGGCGGCGGTGCCCGCGCCATGCTCGACGATGGGCTATACCAGCGTTTCCCACGCCCGGACTATAACTTCGCGCTGCATGTCAGCGCCGACCTTGCCGCCGGCCGTATCGGCTACGTAGCGGGATATTCGATGGCGAACGTAGACTCCGTTGACATCCACGTAAGCGGTGTGGGCGGGCACGGCGCGTATCCTCATCTCACGAAGGATCCCGTCGTCATCGCCGCCCAGATCGTCATGGCTCTGCAGACCATCGTGAGCCGCGAGATCTCTCCTCTCGAATCCGCCGTCATCACCGTCGGGTCCATCCACGGCGGCACCAAACACAACGTGATCTCCAATGGCGTGGATCTGCAACTGACCGTGCGCTCTTACGCGGATGAGACGCGCAACTTCCTGTTGAGACGAATCCGCGAAATCAGCGAAGGCATCGCCCTCACCAATGGTCTGAGCGGCCCGCTGTTACCCACCGTGACCGTGCGAGATGAATACACACCCTCTGTGTTCAATGAACCTGCTCTGGTGCAACGCATCGCTGCCCACCTATCCGAGCGTCTCGGAGCGGCGCGGCTGGCGCAGGTGCCACCCGTCATGGCGGGTGAGGATTTTTCCCGTTACGCTCGCGTAACGCCGAAAATTCCGAGCGCGTTGTTCTGGCTCGGTGCAGTGAACCCGATACTGATCGAGGAAGCGAAGGCCTCGGGGCAGAGCCTGCCGTCCCTGCACTCGGCCCAGTTCGCGCCCCTGCCCGGTCCGACCCTCGAGGCCGGCATCCACGCCATGACCGAAACTGCCCTGCTCCTTCTCGGAAGCCCTCAGCGCGAGATGATCGCGCCACCATTGCGGTGAAGATCTGAGCTCTGGAGTGTTGAATCCAGGCCGGACGCTGAATAGCCTCCTGCGTGATCGTCTCTGATGAAAGGTAAGCCATGTACCGCAACATCCGCACGCTCTACAACTTCGAACCGCCCGGATGCGCTGACGAAATCCAGGCGGCCGCCCTTCAGTACGTACGCAAGGTGAGCGTATACGCAAAGCCCTCTCAGGCGAACCGACTCGCTTTCAAAGCAGCGGTCGAGGACATCGGTCTCGCCACCGAGCGCCTGCTGGCGGCCCTGCTCACCAGTTCACAACCCCAAAACCGCGAGGCCGAGGCAGAAAAAGCACGGATACGGGCACGCAAACGATTCGCTTGGCCGTGTCGTCTTGGCGTGCGCCGCACACGCCGCTAACATTGCCCGTTCGCCGAGAGAACGCCGCCAGACGCGTTCCCCTGAGCCATCAATCACTGAGATTTCAATGCCCGATTCCATCTACGATTTGCAACGCCAGGCCACCACAGAACTGACCGCACGCGGTGCCCAGTTCGAAATAAAGGAGATAGAACTGCGCGGCGCGCGGATCAAGACCTACAAGAACGCGCCGCCGAGCCTGCGCGAGGTATGGCTGGCATCGACCGCATACATGGATCGCGACTACCTGGTCTACGAGGACGAATGCTGGACATACGCCGAGGCACATGCACAGGTCGCCTCCATCGCCAACTGGCTGCGGCACCAGGGGGTCAAACCCGGCGATCGCGTGGCAATCGCCATGCGCAACTATCCGCAATGGATGCTCATCTACTGGGCGACCGTCGCAACGGGTGCCGTCAATGTCGGTATCAACGCCTGGTGGGTGGGGCCTGAACTGGTCTACGGTCTCAACGACTCCACGCCGAAGGTGCTGTTCTGTGACCGGGAACGCCTCGAGACGTACCGGCCACACGCCCATCAGATAGACGACATGACCGTGGTCGGTGTACGCCTCGACGAGCAGTGCGAGGATGTGATCGACTACGCGGAGGTACTCGCGGTTGGCGGTACCTTACCCGAGGTTGCGGTAGATCCTGACGCGGACGCTTGCATCTTCTACACGTCCGGCACGACCGGCCGCCCCAAGGGTGCGCAGCTCACCCATCGAGGATGTGTGAGTAACCTCATGAGCATGGCGTTCGCCGGCATGATGAACGCACGGGTCATGGAACTGAAAACCGGGGAGACGCCCGATCCCGAGGCGGCACCCGTCGGTTCGGCCCTGGTCACCACTCCCCTTTTTCACGTCACCGCCAACAACTGCATCGCCCAGGGCACCACGCTCAGCGGCGGCAAGATGACGCTCATGCACCGATGGGATCCCTTGCGCGCGCTGCAACTCATAGAGCGGGAAACGGTGACTGCGATGTCTGGTGTGCCCGTCATGGCGCGAGAGCTCATCGAACACCCCGAATTCGCGAGTCACGACACCTCCTCACTGCTGACGCTGGGCGGCGGCGGTGCGCAGTTGCAGCCCGACCTCGTCGGTAAGATCGATGCCGCCGTCGAGGCGCGCCCGAACACCGGTTTCGGTATGACCGAGACCTGCGGCATCATCACTTCTGTCGCAGGTGACTTTTTCGTCGACAAACCCGACAGCGCCGGCCCGGCTTTGCCCGTTTACGACGTGAAATGCGTCGATGACGACGGTAACGAGCTGCCGCAGGGGGAGGTTGGTGAGTTGTTCGTGAAGGGCGCGCACGTCATCCGCGGGTATCTCAATCGACCGGATGCAACCGCCGAGTCCATTACCGACGGTTGGCTTCACACCGGCGACGTGGCTCGACTCGACGAGGACGGTTACATATACATCGTCGACCGCAAGAAGGACATGGTCATCCGGGGTGGCGAGAACATCTACTGCGCTGAAGTCGAAAGTGCCGTCCACGAACACGCCGCCATCGCCGAATGTACCGTGTTTGGTGTCCCCGACGACCGCCTCGGCGAGGAAGTTGGTGCCGCCGTGGTGCTGAAGGATGGCAAGCGGCTCGACCCGCAAGACCTGCGCGCGCACTGTCGGGAGCGGGTCGCCAAGCACAAGGTACCCCGTTACATCTGGATCATGCCGGACAAACTGCCACGAAACGCAAACGGCAAATTCCTCAAACGCGAGTTGCGCGAGTCACTCACCGTGGCTGATGCTGGATGAGCCGGACGTGTTGCCAGTGACGATCAGCAAACCGGCAGGTGAGGAGCAACGCATCACAACAGGAAACACTTTGCGCGAACGATATGAGAGGGGGTGTGCGGTATGAACCTGAAGAAACTGCGAGAAGCCGAAGACATCTTCCTGCACCGCTATCCGGGCGGATTCGACAACGAAGAGATGCAGCAGATCGCGAAGAAACACAACGTCGGGAAGCTGGTGGACCATGCCGCAAACGTGCTGGCCAGAAAGCAGTTCAGCAATCAGGCCAGGGTGCTCGATGACATCGTGAAAATCGTTTCGCGCTCCTCGATGGTTTCGATGTTCGAGAAACCCAGATTTCGCGACTTCGTGAACGGCCTCGGCCGGGACGACCGCGCGTTTCTCGCAGCCGCATTCAAGCGCTTGTTACACGGCAAACAGGAACGGGGCTTCACAGACATCGTCGACGTTTTGAGCGAGGGTAAGCTCGCCAAGTGGAGTCTGGTGACGATATGTTCACTCTACTACCACCCCAACGAAGAGGTGTTCGTCAAACCAACGACCACCAAGAACGTCATCAGACAGTTCGAGCTGGACCATCTGGTCTACCATCCACGCCCGACATGGGATTTCTATCAGGGCTATCGAACCGCCATCGAGACCATGAAAGCGCATGTGCATCCTTCCCTGTCGCCAAACAACGCCGCCTTTACCGGGTTTCTGATGATGACGACATCAGTCGATCGATGATCTCGCCGGCAAGGCCTATTGATCTCCGAGACGCGAGAACACTGGAGGCCGTTTTTCGAGAAACGCAGCCGCGCCTTCACGGGCGTCGGGCGCTGCCACGAAGCGGTTCTGCGATACCTCGGCCTCGCGCAGCGCCTCCTCGAGTTGCGAGCCCAGGTGTCGGTAGACGAGCCTTTTGGTTTCAGCGATAGCGGCCGGCGGCGAGGTCTCGGCGAGACGCTGAATATACTCGCGTGCAGTCTCCAGAAGCCGCTCGGGCGCTACAACACGGTCGACCAACCCCATCCGCAACGCCTCATCCGCATCGATGCGATCGCTCATCCACAACAGATCCAATGCCCTGCTGAGTCCTACGAGACGCGGCAGCAACCAGCTCGACCCGTGCTCGGAAATGAGTCCGCGTTTGAGAAATATGGTCGTGAAACTGGCCTCGCTCGACACGATGCGCAAATCGCTCATGAGCGCGAGAATCAGTCCGCCGCCAGCAGTGACGCCATTCACCGCCGAAATCACCGGTTTGGGCACGCGCACGAGGTAGCTGAAGATTCCCGGCCACTCCTCGCTGTCCGGTGGCGTACTGGCGGCTTCGCTCTGCTCACCGGTGAGTTTTGCCAGTACGTCCGCATCCAACCCGGCGCTGAATCCGCGGCCGTTTCCGGTAATGATGATCCCCACCACTCTACGATCTGACGCCGCCGAATCCACCGCGCCACGGATTTCGCGAAGGGTGTGATAGGTAAAGGCGTTCAACCGCTCGGGCCGGTTCAATCTGATGATCGCGACCGGGTCGTCGATCTCCACCTCGATGTCCGAATAGTCAGTCATGGCAGTCGTTCCTCTATCTGCTTGTATCTGCTTGCTCATCACCCTCGAGAACCGGCGATGTCAAAACCCCTCACACCGGCGAGCAGTCACGGCAGACCGCTCACACCCTCATTTCAGAGATAACTCGATCGGAACTGGATGCCCCAGTGTCCGTCCATCAGTGTCGCGATCCAGAGCGTGTCGAATTGGTTATACACCTCACCATCTTCACGACAGCGGTCGATGCCGAGTGCGATATGCACCTTGTCTGCACCTGCATGCAACACCTTCAGAGCGCGCACCACCGTATGGTGCCAGCCCTCTTCAGCCAGGCGAGGTTCTATACTGCGGCTTCGTTCAGCGAATTCCCCGGCCGATTCGATGGTGACGAACCGCCCGCGCGCAAGGCGTACGTGCGGGTAGTTGAGGCTGGAGGCGAGCGCCACGTGATCCTGCGCGTTGAAGGCGTCGATGAATGCCTGTACCGCTGCACTCGCCTGTTCAGCGCTCATCGGTTTCACCCCCGCTCTCGTCGTCTCGCTGCATCAGATCACTCAATCTCTTTGCAGCCGTGTCCAGCATCTCGTGGTGCTGATTTTCGTTGATCATGAAGAACTGCCCCTCCAGGCGTAAATGCGCGTAGCCGTGAATGTGGCACCAGCCGATGAGAATGTCATCAAGCACTTGCTTGCCCGAGCCGATTCCGCGTCCGGCATCCTCATCGAGATATGGCGCATCGCGCTCCGGCTCTCCGCGCTGGCGGCGGATTACGTTGGTCAGCACGGTGAAGGTCTCGAGCGCCGCGCTCTTCAGGTCGTCAGAGTCATCGAGCAGATCGCCGCGGAACATGATGCGAAAATGCTCCGAATAGCGCTGCGCAAAGGCATAGTAGGCGGTCGAAGTAGCGAGAAACTGACTGTGCAGATCATCACCCGCCTGCTCGAGACGAAGGCGCAATTCCCGGGTGAGGCGCTCGAACCCGCGTGCCGCGATCGCGGTGAGCAGACCTCTGACACCACCGAAGTGATGCTTGGGAGCCGCGTGCGAAACACCGGCGCGACGGGCGCACTCACGCAATGTGAAGCCCGGCAGGCCTCTTTCTTTCAGAAGTTCGTCGCCCGCATCTAGCAGGGCGACGGCGAGGTCGCCATGATGGTAGGTGCTGCGCATCACCCATTGTCGCCCGCCAATCGCATCTTGACAACGTCAACATAGTCATACCGCCGCGCTCCAGGCCCACACGACCAGACCGAGAGCCAGAACACCGCTCAGCACCTGGCCGCTCTTGCCGAGCCGGGACAGCTCGAGACGTGCAACGATCAATCCCGCACCCAACCCTGCAACAAAGCCCGCGAAGTGAGCCGCCACGTCCGTGTTTTCGCCACCGGTACCGGTGAAAGCGAGCAAGGCGATGGCGGCAAACACCGGGGCGAAACTGCGCTGCCAATCCCGCGCGCGCAAATAGCCGCGCCGCCAGATGAAAGCCGCTACCAGCCCGAGTGCTGCAAACGTGGCCGTTGATGCCCCAACCGATGCGAACTGATCCGGCTGCAGCGCCGCGTTGACCCAGTTGCCGGCCGCACCGGTGAGCAACACCATCAGCCAACCGAAACCCGATCCGAGGTGTCTACCGACAAACAGCCCAAAAACTGCCCCAAACACCGAGTTTGAAACGATGTGGGTGAGATCACCGTGCAGCGTGAGCGCGGTGATGGTGCGCCACCATTCACCCTCCATCACGCGAACCGCAACCATGGCTCCTTGGCCATACCAGTCAACCGACACGAATACGCCCTGCAGCAGTGGCAACAGCCAGATGACGCCGAGATATCCGAGCACACCACGCAATCCCGTGTCGATGTCCACCGGCACGGGATGCCGGGAGCGAGGCTTCTGCCGGTTTTCGGCAACAAACTTCTCGAGTTGCAGCCGGGCACGCGGTTCGTCTTCCAGCCGCACCCACAACCCCCAGATGCCGCCGACCTCCTCCACGCGATGCTCGATTTCCACAGAAGACAGAACGAGTCCCGCCTCGCGCAACCGCCACCGCTCGTGGGACTGCTGTATGCAGCGCCAGAGTTCCGGGTCGAGCGTCACGTGCGCTTCGATCTCCCTGAGATTTCCCCACAGCATAAGCCATCGCCGAGGGGGGCAAAAGAACGGCGGGAGTCGAGCCCCCGACCTTGCGGCACCGGCCGTCAGCCTGCCCATTCCACCCGCTCTTCACCCGCACGTGCGGCTAGCATCAACGAAATGATGAGGCCGACAAAAATCACCAGCGTCACCGCGCCGAGCAGTATCAGCGCCGTGTCCATGCCCCACAGATCAAAGGCATACCCGGCGAAGGGTCCCGTCACCACGAAGGCACCCCGGAAGCCGAAACTCGCGAGCGGGTTGGCGGTCGCCCTGAACTCACTGGGTACGCGGCGGCTGAGCGCATCCCACAGGATCACGAGACCCACACCTCAAGCCGCGAAAAACATCTCCGAGCCCCAGAAGTGATGAACGCCATCGTCCCGCGGCACGAATACGTTGGCCAGCGGCAACTGGATATACGACTTATTCGGATCCTCTTGAGACCGTTCGAGTTAGCGATCAGACGGCTGAACTGGATTCTAACCGACCCCTGTGCAAAGGAAATGTCACCGCCGAGCCGGAATGCTACTCTCGACTGAAAAGGAGATGCAGATGAACATCGACTGGAACGAGGCCACCGACACCGATGGTGGGGCGACGAGAGAATTTCGCATCTCCGATGATGACAGACGGGACATCACGGGTGCAGTGTGGTTGCCTACTGAAAGTAGTGTATCAACCCTGGTTTGCTTCGGTCACGGCGCCTCGGGTGATCGCTATCAGGCACCCATTGCGCACCTGGCGGCCCGGTTCGTCGAACGCGGGCTGCCCGTGCTGTCACTGGACGGACCCGTGCACGGCCTGCGCCAGGTCGGTCCGGGAGGCCGGGAGGCATTCTTCCCGGAGTTTCAGCGCAACGCTTGCATTACCGACATGATCTCGGATTGGGCGCTCGCCGTGCAGGCCGCCCAGGGGCTGGCGAATGTCGGTACTGGAGCGCTTGCCTACTTCGGGCTCTCCATGGGTTCGTTGTTCGGCATTCCCCTCATAGCAAGCCGCGACGACGTCACCGTCGCCACACTGGGACTGGTGGGTATTCAGTCCGGCTTTCCGCATACCGGCACTCTGCGTGAAGCCTGCGGCAGGATTCACTGCCCCGTGTTCTTCATCATGCAATTGGAGGATGAGTTGTTCGACCGCGAGGGGTACCTCGAGGTGTTCGACACCTTCCCCTCTGTGGACAAGCGCATACACGCGAACCCAGGCTTACACCCGGAGATTCCCGCAGAAGAGATCGACTTTGCATTCGACTTTCTGATCTCTCATATAGAGGGAACCGCGCAAAGGCGCATCGTCAATCCGCTGGCCGAGTAGTCCTCGCCACAGCCCAGGAGGTAAACATGAAACACGCAATGCACCTTTTCATCTTGCTCTACCTGGCTCTGCTCTGCGCTGGCTGCGCCGTCTCCCCCGAATCCGCCGAAAAACAGCGTGCGGTGCAAGAGGATATCGAAACCATCCTGAGCGAACCCCTCGAAACCGACCAGTACACACAAAGCCGTCGCTGTCTGCGTGCTCACGAGTACCGCGACTTCCGGGTTCTCGATAACCGACACATCGTATTCGAGGGGCGGCACGGAGAACTATGGATAAACACACTGCGAATGCGGTGCCATGACCTGCGCGGCACCGATGTACTGAGGGTCAAGTCTACTTTCGACATGGGGCGCATCTGCGACATGGACACTTTTGAAGCCGGAGAGTGGTTCGACTATCCCTGGTACGGCCGCTGGCGCCGAGGCCGCGCAACCGCCAGCTGCTCACTCGGCGAGTTCCAGCAGGTGACCGAAGCTCAGGTGGCGGCGATCGGGGCAGCCCTGACGCGCAAGGAGTGAGCTCTGCTACCGCCCCTGCTGGTGCTCGAAGATCGACCTGTAGCCTGTCTTCGACCAATCCGGCGGCATGCAGCAGGGTCGCGAATCGAACCGTGCCCAGCGAGCGGGTTTTCCGCGGATGATGGTCTCGCTGCGGCTGGCGCCGAGCGTCAGATTGGTGATGGGAAACGCATCTGCCGCGGAGTAGGCGCACAGTAACAGAGGCCGCGATCGTTCACTGTGGTTAGACGCCGATCCGTGAACCGAGCGACAGTTGTGTGCGGTGACGCTACCTGCGGGTCCGCAAAGATAGTGCGCGCAGGAGAGCTCAATGTCGGGAAGGTCTCCATCGTCGATGAAACCCGTCCAGCGTTCATCCTTGTCATAGTGATCGTACAGCGGACCATCGTGACTGTTCGGGATCACCCCCATCGGCCCCATTGCGGCATCGACATCGTCGAGATACACCCCCAGTGTGACGACGTCGTAGTTGGTGTGCGGCCAGAACTGGATGTCCTGGTGCCACTTCACCTCCTCCCCGCCCCCGCTCCACTTGAAGTTGAGTTTCGAGTGATGAAATTTCACGTTCGCACCCAGCAGGTCTTCGGCCACATCGGCGAACGGCCCGAACGCCGCAAATTTCCAGTAGGTCTCGTGCAGTTCCACGGGTGCGTTCAGGCGTCGGATACGCGGCGCCGCGGCGCTGTGATCCGGTTCCAGGTCAAAGCGCGGGTCTTTTCCCTCCACGTCACAGCTGGCCGCCACGAACCAGGCCGTCACACTGTTCAGGCGCGTGAGCCAGCCATCCTCCACCAACCCGGTCACACTGACATAGCCTCGAGTCAGATAGCGCTTTCTATCGTCTTGCGTCAGCACCTTCGCAGGCCGTTGCAGAATCTCCTCGGGGGTCATGTGAACTTCTCCAACCTCAATCTCGCGCCAGACCCAGTATGCGACGGTTGGCCGCACGGTCGGTGCCCGATGACGCGAAGTCGTCGAATGCCTTGTCCGTGACGCGGATGATGTGCTCACGAATGAAGGCCGCCCCCTCCCTTGCACCATCTTCCTGGTGCTTGAGGCAGCACTCCCATTCGAGCACCGCCCAACCCTCGAAATCGTACTGCGCCAGCTTCGAGAAGATACCACCAAAGTCGATCTGGCCATCCCCCAGCGAGCGAAAACGTCCCGGACGGTCTATCCATTCCTGATACCCGCCGTAGACTCCCGCGCGGCCGGTGGCGTTGAACTCCGCGTCCTTCACATGAAACATGCGAATGCGTTCGTGGTAGACGTCGATGAACTGCAGGTAATCGAGCTGCTGCAGAACGAAGTGACTCGGATCGTAGAGAATGTGGGCGCGCGGGTGGGTGCCGCTCGCCTGCAGAAAACGCTCGAACGTCACCCCGTCGTGCAAGTCTTCACCGGGGTGGATCTCATAACAGCAATCTACCCCCGCATCTTCGAACACATCGAGAATGGGTACCCAGCGCCGCGCCAGCTCCACAAAGGCTTCCTCGATCAGTCCTGCCGGCCGCTGCGGCCATGGATACAGGTACGGCCAGGCCAGCGCCCCCGGGAAACACACCTGAGCGGACAACCCGAGCCGCGCGCTCGCGCGCGCAGCCAGTTTGACCTGTTCCGCCGCCCACTCGCCACGGGCTTGCGGATTGCCATGCACCTGAGGTGGCGCAAATCCATCGAACAACTCGTCATAGGCGGGGTGCACCGCAACCAGCTGGCCTTCGAGATGCGTGGACAGCTCCGTGATCTCTACACCCTGAGCAGCGACACGGCCTTTGAGTTCGTCGCAGTAGTCCCGGCTCTCGGCGGCCGTTGCCACATCAATGAAGGCCCGATTACCGATGGGCACCTGTATGCCTTCAAATCCGCGGGCGGCCGCCCACCGTGCCATGGCCTCGATGTTGTCGAACGGATCTTCGTCGGCCATGAACTGGGCGAGAAAAATCGCCGGCCCTTTGATGGTTTTCACTTATCCTGCCTCCTCCTTAGCGCAGCACTATGCAAGGGCCGCCTCACAGTGTTTGCCATACCCCACCCTGGCGCGAGCTCTCAACCACTGCCTCGATAAATTGCATGCCCCGCACACCGTCCCCGATATCTGGGACATCCACCGGCACCTCACCTCCCTCACTACGCGCGCGCACCGCCGCCGCAAACTGTCGATACAACTCGGCAAACGCTTCGAGATACCCTTCCGGATGACCGGCCGGCAAACGCGCTGCATCCCGCGCAGGTGCGCTGAGGCCCGCGCCTCCGGTGCGCCGTACTTCAAATGGGCGATCCGGCCAGCGCACGATGAGCGAGTTCGGCTCAATCTGCGACCACTCGAAGCCTCCGCTTTCACCGTACACACGCAGCTTCAGCCCGTTCTCCTCCCCCACGGCTACCTGACTGGCAAACAGCACCCCACGCGCACCACCCTTCATCCTGAGCAGTACGTTGCCATCATCCTCGAGCGCGCGCCCGGAAACAAACGTGGTGAGATCTGCACATAGAGATTCTATTTCGAGCCCCGTCACGTATTCGAGCAGATTCTCCGCATGCGTGCCGATGTCTCCAAAACAGCCCGCAGCACCCGACCTGACAGGGTCGGTGCGCCAGCTGGCTTGTTTGTTGCCTTCTTCGGCACGCGTGGCCAGCCAGCCCTGCACGTACTCCGCAACGACTCGTCGCACCTTGCCGATCGCCCCGGAAGCGACTAGTGCCCGCGCTTCCTTCACCATGGGGTACCCGGTGTAGTTATGTGTGAGTCCGAACAGACATCCGCTTGTACGCACCTGCTCGGCAAGTATGAGCGCTTCATCGAGCGACAACGTCACCGGCTTGTCGCAAATCACGTGAAAACCCGCTCCGAGTGCCGCGCTCGCCACCGGAAAGTGCACGTGGTTTGGCGTGGTGATGGCGACGAAATCCATACGCCTGCCCACAGGCAGCGCCACCTCTCGCTCCAGCATCTCGGTGTACGAACCATAACAGCGCTCCGCAGGGAGACCGTACATCTGCTGTCCGGAACGGCGAGAGATATCCGCATCAGAGGAAAACGCCCCGCACACCAGCCGGATCTGCCCGTCGAGTTCCGCCGCCATGCGATGCACGGGCCCAATGAAGCTGCCTTCGCCGCCGCCCACCATGCCCATGCGCACTTTTTCGATCACCGATTGCGCCGTCACCGTATTCCTTCCCAAATCCGTCCCGCTTCAGGCACGATATCTTACCGAGGGATGTTTTATGAACACAATAAGAATGGGAATAGTCGGTGCCGGCAGCATCGGAGAGCTGACCGCCATCGATCTGTCACGGCACCCGAACGTCGATCTCGTCGCTGTCGCAGATGCCAACGAAAAACGCTGTCTGCAACTCGCCGCGCGGCTCGACGTTCCCCATGCTTTTGCCACCGCCGGCGACCTGTTCGCTGCCGAGCTGGACGCGGTGTACATCGCGGTTCCGAACGCCATGCATGCAACGCTCGCAAAGCAGGCTCTGAACACGGGCCTGCACGTCATGCTCGAGAAGCCCTTTGCCCTCAACCTCGAGGAAGCGCGCTCAGTCGCCGACACGGCTTCGCGCACGGGTAACACCCTCATTGTGGGTATGAACCAGCGTTTCGAGCGCAACGTACAAAGAGCCAGAGCTCTGGTCGCCGAGGGTGCGCTCGGTGAGGTGTACCACGCCAAAGCCTTCTGGCGCCGACGCTCGGGCATTCCACGCATCGGCAGCTGGTTTACCGACAGGGCGAGTGCCGGCGGCGGCGCACTGCTCGACATCGGTGTCCACATGCTCGACGCCTGCCTGTTCGTGCTGGACAATTTCAGACCGCTGTCTGTCAGCGGGGCAACCTACACGCGCCTGGGCAACCGCGGTATCGGCGACGGCACGTGGGGCAGTTCCGAACGCGAGCATCGACATTTCGATGTCGACGACTTCACCACCGCGCTGATACGCCTGGAAGGCGGGGTGACCCTCTCCCTGGATGCATCATGGGCATTGCATCAGCAAGATGCCAACGATCAGGAGATTCTGCTGTACGGTGACGAGGCAGGCGCATCGGTATATGCGCACCGCCACTACCGTTTCGGGGCGCAAGGCGAATACCATATCATCGAAGGCGCACGGGAAGGCGCGATCGCCTATGCGCACTGCAATCGCGCACAGCACTTCGTAAACGTGCTGCTCGGCGAGGAGCAGCCAGCCGTCACGGTGGAACAGGCACTAACGGTACAATCGATCCTGGATGCAATCTATGTGTCCGCTCAAACCTGCCAGGAGGTCCGACTGTGACGAAACCCGTCTCCGTTCAGCTCTACTCGCTGCGTGCGGCCTGCGAACAGGATTTCGACGCGGTGCTAACGGCGATTTCGGGAATCGGCTACGCCGGCGTCGAACCCGCCAATCTCTACGGTAAGTCACCGCGCGAGTTCCGTACGCGCGCGGAGGAGCTGGGCATGGCGGTATCCTCCAGCCACTATCCCTGGGCCAACCGCACTAGCATTTCCGAGGTCATCGACGTAGCCGGTGAACTCGGCGTGAACCGCGTCGTCGGCGGTTACATGCCGGACGATTTTGCCGACCGTGGAGCCCTCATGCGCACGGTCGAAGACGCCAACCGACTCGTCGAGGATCTCGGGGCGGCCGGACTGAAACTGTGTTTGCACAATCACTGGTGGGAGTTCGATCTCATTGACGACACTCCGGCATATCACCTCTTTCAAGATCTGGTGCCGAGCGTGGAATTCGAGATCGACACGTACTGGGCGGCCGCTTTCGGTACCCGCGATCCCGCACAGGAGGTTGCCCGCGTGCGCGAGCGCACACCCTTGCTGCACATCAAGGACGGGCCGCTGGTGCAGAACGAACCGCACGTCGCCTGCGGCCGGGGCATGATGAACACTCCCGATGTCATCGCTGCGGCAAGCCCCGATGTGCTGGAATGGCTTGTCGTGGAGCTGGACACTTGCGCCAGCGACATGTTGACAGCGGTGGCGGACAGCTATACCTATCTCACTGAAAACAACCTGGCAAAAGGCAATGTCTGAAATACTCTACGACTTCGGTGCGGGGCGCTCCGACCCCGAGACCTTCCCTACCGAGGTGCTCAAGGAAGCAGCCGCGCGCGTGATCGAACGCGAGGCGAGCGCACTCACCAACTACCCTGGCAACCTGGGTCACGCGGGCCTGCGCCGTGCGATGGCGGCGCGCGAGACTGAGCGTGAGGGTGTGCAGGTAGATCCTGAGCACCTGCTGCTCACGAACGGTTCCATGCAGGCAGTTACGCTCAGCGCCGAAGCTCTGCAGGACAACCCCGCAGACACGGTTATATTGGAGGAGTACTCCTACCCCGGCACGCTGTCAGCCTACCGTTCCCTGCGCCTCGACATGGTCGGAATCCCGCTCGATGAAGGCGGTATGAAGATGGACGCGCTGGAGATGGAGCTCAAGCGCCTGCACAGGGAGGGGCGCACGCCCAAGTTCATCTACGCCATCTCCACCTATCAAAATCCAACTGGCTTTGTGATGCCGAAGGCACGAAGGCTCGAGATGATCGAACTCGCGCGCCGGTACGAAGTGCCGATCGTGGAGGACAATTGTTACGCGGACGTACACTACGAGGGAGACGTAGAACCAGCCGTGTACGCGCTGGATGACGATCCCAACCACATCTACCTGTGTTCGCTCTCCAAGATCCTGGCACCCGGTTTTCGCCTCGGCTACGTCTACGCCCGCCCGCCCATGCTCGAGAAGATCCTGGCGCGCCGCCACGACGCAGGCAGCAACTATTTCGCCAGCGCCATGGTCGCCGAGTTCTACAAGGACGGCATTGCAGCGCACGCCGCCCACACCAATCCACCGCTCAAGGCCAAACGCGATCTCACCTGCGACAAGCTGGAGGAAACCGCGGCTGATATCTGCCGCTGGTCGCGTCCGGTTGGCGGGCTGTTCATCTGGGTGCGCATACCAGATGACACAGACCGCCAGAAGCTCTACGAGCTGGCCCAATCGCGCGGAGTGAATTTCCTGCCCGGAATCGCGTTCCACTACCAGACGAAGAACGTGCCGTATCTGCGCCTGGCATTCGGACACCTGACACAGGAACAGATTGCACAGGGAGTGCCCATCCTCTCCCAGTGCATTCGTGAAACAAGAACCAGCAACGAGGCCATCACGTTCGACACGCTGTTCGACTAAAGCCTCATGGACGGCTCGAACGACGCCATGGCTCTCCGGTCACCCACGAGCCTAAAAATATAACGAGTAGGGGCTTCAGCCATCCTGGCCAAGCTTTCAGGACCACCCGTCGGCATGGTTCGCCTCATCGAAGCGTGCCGGGGCACCTTGTCGCGCTTGAACAGACGCATGGGCCCCCCTTCTGGTCACCCAGGATTTCGTACACTACCCCTGGTTGTTTCAGTGCCTCTACGCATTCATCGAGTTGGGCGTCGCGCATGAGCTGAATCGCAAAGACACCACGCCTTGTGCTAGCGTCGCCGAGCGTCTCGATCTGAATCCCGACACGCTGTATCGGCTACTGTGTGCCTGCACGTTGGTCGATCTCGTCAGGGAACAGACCGGTGGCCGCTTCAGACTGACCACGATAGGGCATTCCTGCGCCGCACAGACCCGGGCAGCTCGATCCGATGCTCGGATACGAATCCGGCCGGAGATACCCGGCTAACCTCTGCATACGCGACACCGACCGTCAGAGCTACCGAGACAGCGCCGAGGCCGTTGCGCACACACCGTTACGTCATGAATCGAATGTCATGAGTCGAACTTGGTGCCGGGAAGGTAGTACCGCGTCGCCCAGATGCCTTCGGGCGCCTCATCCGCCATCGGCATGCGCCAGCTTGTGACCGTCGCCTCCTCGAGCACCACTCGATACAACCCTCGCGGCTGGTCGATGGTGTTGTGGATATAGGCCGCGGCAGCGTCGGGCGGAACATAGCGTTCGGCAATGCGCCGGTAGCGGTCACGCCAGACATCGTCCTCGCCGACGTCATGCACGAGCTCCGCCTCCCCTTCAACCACGACCTTGCGATATGGATGCGGCTGCTCGTCGATGCACAATGCCACGCGCGGATCGCGGCGCAGACAGGCGAACCACTCCGATTTCTCGCGCGGTGTGAACCAGATCGCGCCTTCCTCGCGGATGAACCAGATCGGCGTGACCAGCGGGCGCCCATCATCACGCACCACCCCCACGCGCATCAGTACACCCGGCGCTCCCAGGAATTCCGCAAACTCAATGTCCGACAGTTTTGGCATAAATCGCCAACCTCGAAGCGCACGGGCTAGTTACCAAAATCCCATGTCTCTCCGGCGTGATATCGGCGCAGCACGTTCTTGGCAATCAGAATCTTGTGCACCTCATCGGGTCCGTCCGCGATACGCAGCGTGCGCGCACCCTGATACATGGAGGCGAACGGCAGATCACCCGACACGCCGGCCGCCCCCCACACCTGAATGGCGCGATCCACCACCCGGTGATAGGCATGCGGCACATACACCTTGATCGAGGAGATGTCGGTGCGCGGATCGGCCCCGCTCTCCATCTTCTCAGCACAATGGATGGTCATCAGACGCGCGCTCTGGATGTCCATGTAGCTGTCGGCGATGAAACCCTGCATGAACTGCTTGTTCTCAAGCTTCTCCCCGCCGTGCACCTCCCGCGTCATGATGCGCTCCACCATCAGGTCGAACGCGCGCCACATGGACCCGATGGAGTTCATGCAATGGTACACGCGACCCGCACCGAGTCGGTCCTGCGCGGCCTGGTGTCCGGTACCGGTACGGCCCAGCTGATTTTCCTTCGGCACCCGTACGTTGTCGTAGATGATCTCGCAATGGCTCGATGACCTGCCCCACACCGGCACACCGCGCACGATATTCACACCCGGCGTTTTCCGCGGCACGATGATCTGTGTCATCTTGTCGTTATCCGCGCCGGGATCATCCAGATCAGCCGTCCGGCACATGACGATATAGAAGTCCGCCGCGAGACCGTTGGAGGTGAACCACTTGTGGCCGTTGATGACCCACTCGTCTCCCTCGAGTACAGCACGCGTGGTGATCGAACGCGGATCAGAACCGGGGTTGTGCGGTTCCGTCATCGAAAACCCGGATTGCATGCGCCCTTCGGTGAGCGGTTTGAGCCACTGCTCGTGCTGTTCTGGGGTACCGTACTTCACCAGTATCTTCTGGTTGCCCGAGTTGGGCGCCACCACGCCGAACAAGGATGCGGCACCCGGTGAGTAGGCAAGCACCTCGTTCATGTAGGCATGCTGCATGAACGAAAGGCCCATGCCGCCGAATTCTTCCGGCAGGTGCGGCGCCCATAGCTTGCGCTCCTTAACCTTGTCCTGAATCTGGTGGCGTAGTTCGCGCGCCTCCTGGATGACCTCTTTGGACGCACTGGCGCCGTCCGAGACCCACCCCCAGAGCTTGTCCTCATAGGGAAGAATGTCTTCATTGACGATTTCTGCTGTACCGAGGCGTATTTCGTTCACCTCGTCATCGAGCGCCGGTACGGGCTTGACGTTCATTGCCATGGGTGCCTCCCTTCCCAAAAACGTAGGCAGATAAACTAACGCAATGACCCCCGTTCTGTATACTGTGCCGTCCAACCGCGCCCTCTCACGCGCGCTTTGTCACTCAAGAGCTACCCCGACCCAACACCTGACCATGGCCGATCTGACCTACCCCTACGACAAGCATCCGGAACCCGGCGAGACGCTGGAAATCGCCGAGGGCGTACGCTGGCTGACCATGCCGATGGGTGGTTCGCTCAACCACATCAATCTCTACCTGCTGGAAGACAGCGATGGCTGGTGGGTCGTGGACACAGGCCTGAGCATTGCGCAAACAGCCGACCTGTGGCACCAGGTGTTCGACAAGGAACTGGGCGGTAAGCCCGTGAAGGCCGTGGTCTGCACGCACTTTCATCCGGATCACATCGGTCAGTCCAGCATGATCACCGATCACTTCCGGTGTCCTTTGTATATGACCCGTTCCGAGTACTACCAGGCGCGTGCCTTCTCCGGCGGACCCGGTTCGCAATCAAGCTGGATCGGGGAGGAGTTCTACGTGCGCGCCGGTATGCCGCGGTCCTATCTCCAGGAGATGGCGAAGATGTGGGAGCAGCGCTCTTCTCACGGCATGGCCATGCCAGACCTGCCATCCGGATATCACCGCCTTCACAAAGGCGACACGCTCACCATCGGCGCCCACGACTGGCGCGTCGCGGTGGGTTCAGGACATTCGCCGGAGCATGCCTGCCTGTACTGTGCGGCACTCGGCATCATGATTTCGGGTGATCAGATCCTGCCGGTCATCACCTCCAATGTCAGCGTTCATCCCGCGGAACCCGAAGCCAACCCGCTAAAGGACTGGATGGAGTCTCACGACAGATTTCTGGCGACCCCAGATTCCACACTCATCCTGCCCGCGCATAACCTGCCCTTCTATGGCGTGCGGGCGCGCCTGCGCGAGCTGATCAGCCACCACGAAGATCGCATGCTGGCCATCGAGGAGCACTGCGTCGAACCGGCGCTCGCGAAAGAGCTGTTGCCGGTGCTGTTTGCCCGCGAGCTGGATTCGGGGCAGATGATGATGGCGCTGGGTGAAGCCATCGCGCATCTGCATCTGCTCATGCTGCGCAACCGCATCGAACGCCAACTGCACGAAGACGGGCACTACCGCTTTCTCTCCATCGATCCCGATCTGGCACGCCGCGCGCATCCCGACTCACACGACGCGCCGAGCGACGGCCCGATAATGGTATAGGGCCGTGTTACAGGGAACGCGAGCTTGAAGCGCGAAGAACTCACACACTGGGTGACAGCATTCACCTACCGCACCCTGCACTGGGGATACAACCGCGTTCCGCTGGGTGTGCGCTCCTTCATCGGAGTGCTGTTTCTCATCGGCGGTATGTTCGGCTTCCTGCCGGTGCTCGGTTTCTGGATGATCCCCCTGGGACTCGCCCTGATCGCGCTGGATCTACCCTTCACCCGCCACAAGATCGTGGACTGGATGCACCGTCTGAAAGCAAAGCTGGATGCCGCGAATCAGCCGACGTCCAACCAGTGACCGCCCGAATCCAGCACTTTGATGTGTCCGGCCGTGGGCGTGGCAAAGTGCGTGCCGATGATCAGCACATCCTCACCCGCGTAACGTTGCAGCAATGAATCCCGCGTCTGACGCCCCTGCGCCTGATCGTAGTCGGCGGAACTGCACCAGTCGGTGCGCGTCATCTGCACCGGATGATGTATGCAGTCACCCGTGATCAGGGCTTCCTCACCACTGGATGTGATGTGAACGCTGACGTGGCCCGGCGTGTGGCCGGGCGTCGGCTCGAGGCGTATGCCATCGCAGATCTCGTGCGTCGAATCCACGAAATCAACCAAGCCGGCTTCGACCACTGGCCGCACCGAATCTGCCAGCACCGGGCCGTAGGTGGCGTCGTCCTCGTTGGCGTCCCAGTAGGCCCATTCATCCTGCGCGATCAGATAGCGGGCGTTTTCGAACGTCGGCACCCACGTACCTTCGATCAGCATCGTGTTCCAGCCAACGTGGTCGACGTGCAGATGCGTGCACATCACTGTATCAACGCTTTCACGCGGATACCCCGCCGCCACCAGATCATCCAGAAAAGCGGTCTGCAGGTGGTTCCAGTTGGGGATATTGCGTTCCTTGTCGTTGCCGACACAGGTATCTACGATGATGCGCCGCGATCCCGTGTCGACCACCAGCGCATGGATGCTCATGATGAGGTTGCCTTGCGCATCCATGAAATGCGGCGCCATCCAATCGATCGACAGACATGCCTCCCGGGTTGCATCCGGAAGGATAAAGCGGGTTCCCCCGGCAATTTCCATCTCCACGATGCGCGTTATCTTCACGTCCCCTACCTGCCATTGATTCGCCACGCTCAATTCACATCTCCCTCGGGTGTCTGATCCCGAAGCATAAAACACACGCCTTGCTGAAGGGAGGGGCGCTGGCTATCTTTGGTCACCTACGGCGTGCGCACATCGCAAGGCAAGCAGAGGTATTATCTCGTGGGACTCAGAGACTTCGTTTCGACACTCAGGGAAGTGCCAACGCTGTTGGCACTGAAAAAGGGGATGAAGCCGAGGTCCGTGGAGGAGATCGACTCCATCGCAGCACAGGTAGAAGACAAAGCCGAGCGCTTCGGCGAGCGAACGGCCGCCATCTTTGAGGGTAGTAGCGTCACCTGGTCGGCGCTCAACCATACGGCCAACCGCTATGCGCGCCAGTTCAAGGCCACGGGTGTGGGCAAGGGCGACACGGTCAGCGTGATGATGGAGAACCGCATCGAGTTCCTTGCTGTCATGATTGCGCTCAGCAAACTCGGCGCCGTCGCGGGCCTGATCAACACCAACCTGCGCGAACGGCCGCTGGTGCACTGTATCGCCATAACCGAATCGAAGATGTGCGTGTTCGGCGAGGAACTCACCGAAGCATTGGCGCAGGTGAAGTCGGAATTGCCCCTCACAGAGGGCAGCGACTATGTGTTCGTGCCTGATTCGGGCACACACCCGGCACCCAACTGGGCAACCGATCTCGTCGCGGCCAGCGCCGACCATCCGGCGGACAATCTGCCGGACTCAAGATCGGTGGCGCTCGGCGACAGCGCCATGTACCTGTTTACCTCGGGTACCACGGGGCTGCCGAAGGCAGCCGTGGTCTCCAACCGGCGCTACCTGCAAAGCGCGGCCCTGGCCTCGCAGGCGGGTCTGCGCTGTAGCGAGCACGACATCCTGTACATCTGCCTGCCGCTTTATCACGGCACCGGCCTCATGATAGGGGCGGGATCCGCGTTCACCTCGGGTGCGGCGATGTTCATACGCCGCAAGTTCTCGGCAAGCAACTTCCTGCGCGAGGTGCGCGAGCACCAGGCCACCTGCCTGATCTACATCGGCGAACTGTGCCGCTATCTAATGAACACACCCAGACAGGCCGACGATCACATCAACCCACTGCGAAACATCATGGGCAACGGCCTGCGCCCTGACATATGGCTCGAGTTCAAGAATCGCTACGGCATCGAACGCATCTCGGAGTTCTATGGGGCAAGCGAGGGTAACGCAGCCTTCGCCAACCTGATGAACAAAGACCAGACCATTGGCATGACCACCTCCGAAATTGCACTCGTGCGCTACGATGTCCACGACGACGAGATGGCGCTGGATGAGGCTGGCCGCTGTATCCACGTGGAGGATGGCGAACCTGGTTTGCTGCTCGCAAGGATCAACGAACAAGCCGTGTTCGAAGGCTACACCAACCCGGAGGCAACGGAGAAGAAGATCGTGCGGAACGCTTTCGAGGACGGTGATGCCTGGTTCAACTCCGGCGACCTTCTGCGCGTAATCGACGCCGGGTTCACGCTCGGCTACCCCCACTACCAGTTCATCGACCGCATCGGTGACACATTTCGCTGGAAATCAGAAAACGTGTCCACCAACGAGGTGGGCGAGATCATAAACGGTTTCGCAGAGGTACAGTTCAGCAACGTATACGGTGTGGAGGTGCCAAACGCGGACGGCCGTGCCGGTATGGCGGCACTACTGCTGGACGAGCAACTCACGCAACTGGACGTCGAGCGTTTCTCCAAGTACGTGAACCACGAACTGCCCGCCTACGCGCGTCCGGTGTTCCTGCGCATTCAGGCCGACATAGACGTCACCGGCACTTTCAAGATGGTGAAGGGCGATCTGCGCGAACAGGCCTACGATCTCGACACCGTAGAAGATCCGCTGTACGTGTGGAAACCGCACGGCGAAGGGTACGAGCCGCTCGACGCCGACTATGCGGCCGTCATCGCACGGGGCGAGGCAGGTTTCTAGTGGATTTCGCACTACGTTGCGATTGCGGCACCGTACGAGGCTCTGCACAAGATGTCTCGCCAGGTCTGACCAATCGTGTGATCTGTTACTGCAGTACCTGCCAGGCATTTGCGCACTACTTGGGCCGCGGCGCCGACATACTCGATGCCAACGGCGGATCCGGCATCGTCCAGTTCTCTCAGGGTCGCCTGCGCCTCGATCAGGGAGCGCAACGGCTGGCCTGTGTGCGGCTGACCGAGAACGGGCCGCTGCGATGGTATGCCGACTGCTGCAAGAGCCCTATTGGCAACACACCGTCCAACCGCAAGTTACCGTCCATCGGTTTGTCGACCAACTGGATCGATGTCGAGGTATCCGGCTGCACACTCGATGCGCTGCTGGGTCCGGTTCGCCACGTCGGTTACCCGGACCACGCCGTTGGCGACACCTCTGACCTGCCTGTGGGTACTCACTCCCTGCGCGCCACCATTCGGCGTTTCTACAAGATAGTTCTGAGTGCGCGCCTGCACGGTGACCGTAAGCGATCGCCGTTCTTCGATGCGGCGACAGGCAAACCAATGGCCGATCCCCGCGAAGACGAGCGTGCCGACGACTGACTCGCATATCGATACGACACCTGACCTGTTTGCTGGAACCCTTTTCTGCCGCGCTTAAAAAAGGTCGCGAAGGCGTTAGCTTTCGTGCAACCGCAGCATACAGAACGACACATCGGCACTCATCTTCCTTTATTACGCATCTCAGTGCGTGCGCAATTCGTACCACCTCGCCGATCGAACTTAGAGGTTTCCCTATGATGGGCGCGAGCGGATTTGGAGAGCTTGGGGATAAGCTGCAGGAATCAGAGTTAGCCATCCGGACGATTCTCACCGCACTGAGGACGCGCCGCCTCGACCGGATGATTTCCGAGGAAAAGAAACACGACAGAACAGACTGTCTTGAAACTAGCCGTCTTTCACGGCCCGGGTAACTTTTTGATCCACCCTGAGGGAGGGAGCGGTCAGATCGATATACCGACTCGTCAACCACACAGGAGTGGGGTGCGAGGTAACCGATCCAGAATTGAGGCGCACAAGCTACCGCTGCTAGCGTTGCTCCTGGCAGCAGTAACGTGGCATGCATTTGCGTCCGCGCAGGATAACGTAGCGCTTACCATGGTTGCTGCTGGTGAGGGTGCCGCCTACGCGGCGAAGGCCATCGACACGCTCGCTGACGGCTCTCGGGTGCTAAATACGCATTGGTTCAACGTATCGGGCGTCCAGGCTGATGCCTGGGTCACAGTCGATCTTGGTGCCGCGCGCGAAACCGTGGAAATTGCTGTTGCAACCCGGGACGACAGGTCGATCGGTCTTGATCTACACATTGGCAACAGTTTGTCGGACGGTCAGGTGACAGGAGCCCCCGATGCACAGTGCACCACACCGGGTAACCAGCCAGACGTACCCACCTCACTATACAATTGCTCAATACCGGCGGTGACCGGGCGCTGCGTTACCGTTATGCCTCCCGTCGATACTTCCGGCCGCACCATGTCGTGCATGAATCATCGTACCAGCAGGCGGGCATCTTCCACCTCGTCGCTGAAA
>DCWG01000003.1:0-261 GCA_002327525.1 Gammaproteobacteria bacterium UBA2168
ACGCCCGCGGGTCGCCGGAGGCGGCGGATCCTTTCTGCCCGGTCACCTCGGCAGCACCATGTACGCGGAACAACTGGCCACGGTCCCGGTGGTCAACCTGCTACTCGGCAGCGTCGTCGGCATTGGTGCCGCCAAGGCGGTGCTCGGACACTTCTCCGTCATGGTGCGTGACATCGCCCAGCTATTCGTCGCCGGTCCGCCAGTGGTGTCCCACGCGATGGGCTATGACATCACGAAAGAAGAGCTCGGCGGCTGGCACAT
>DCWG01000003.1:568-20069 GCA_002327525.1 Gammaproteobacteria bacterium UBA2168
GGCGGCTGGCACATCCACTGCACCAACGGCTCGGTCGACAATCTCGCCGAATCCGAAGCCGAGGCGATGGATATGGCGCGACGCTTCCTGTCCTATCTACCGCCAAGCGTGCACGAAGCACCGCCCGTGATCGCTTGCAGCGACCCGGCCGATCGTCGGGAGGATGAGCTGTTTACACTCGTTTCCCGCAAGCGCACCACCACCTTCGACGCACGCCGTGTCATCCGGCTGATGGCGGACACGGGCTCCTTTTTCGAGATCGGGCCGTTGTGGGGTACCGATCAGATCACGGGCTTCGCCCGTTTCAACGGGCGCCCCGTGGGCGTCATCACATCCGACAGCCGGCACGTGAACGGCGGCGCGCTGACCGCGGACGGTTGCGACAAACTCACCCGGCACCTCGACCTCTGCGATCTGTTTCATTTGCCCGTCGTGAACCTGGTAGACAACCCTGGTTTCGCGGTGGGTGTGGAACACGAGCTGACGGGCACTATCCGCAAGGGCGGTGAATGGATGGTCGCCTTTGCACAGGCGAAGATACCGCTGTTTACCGTGATCATGCGGCGCAGCTTCGGCGTGGCGGGCAACAACTATGCAACACCGCGCTCGCGGCCGTCGGTGCGTGTCGCCTGGCCCTCGGCAGACGTCGGCGGTATCCCGCCGGAGGGCGGGATAGAGGCGGCATACAAACGCCAACTGGCCGAAGCGAAGGATCCGGCGGCGCTGCGTGCCGAGCTCGAGGCACGCATTGAAAGCGCACGGGGTCCTGTTGGACCGCTGAACAAATTCCAGATGGAGGAGATGATCGACCCGCGCGACACGCGGCGGTTGATTTGCGAGTGGATAACCACTGCTTACCGAATCGTGTCGCAACCATCCGGTCTCGGCTCGCGACCGCTACAGTTCAGGCCCTGATCGAGATCCGCGCGAAGATGAATCACCGGGACTGCAACGGGCTCCCGTCAATACCTCGGGCCTCGCAGTGGAGGTCACCCACGGGTACCCGCGTCATCTGCGGGCGGACCGGCGCGAGGTACATGTACCGAAAACGTCGAGCCCTCGCCTACGACCGACGTGACACCAATCTGATGCCCCAGTAGCTGGGCGATGTGTTTGACGATGGATAATCCGAGACCAACACCATTGCGCTGATCGCGCATCGGACTTTCTAGCTGAAAGTATTCATCGAACACGCTCTTCAGATCTGCTTCTGGTATGCCGATACCGTTATCGACGGTATCTATCCGTACCTCGTCACCATCCACATGGCAGGCGACGCGCACTTCTCCCGCGTCCGTGTAGCGCACCGCGTTATTGACGAAATTCTCCACGATGCGTTGGAGGAGCACGGGATCGCTCCTGACAAACACAGAACAGGGCTCGATGCGCAACGCAAGACCCTTCTCCTCAGCATGGGCGCTCAGTGCCAGAGCCACTCGATCGAGACATCCTTGGACGGCAAAGGACTCGACCTCGGGCGTGATGGCGCCGCTGTCCAGTGCGGAGAGGTCCAGCAGGGTCTCCAGCAGTTCGGTCATGGTATCGAGCGATTGGCGCATCTTGCCGCCGACCTCGTGAACGCCCGGATCGTCGAACCGACGCAGCAGCACTGAAAGGTACAGACCCACCGATTGTAAGGGCTGGCGCAAATCATGGCTGGCTGCTGCAAGAAACCGTGATTTGACCAGGTTCGCCTGATTTGCGAGCAAGGTATCACGCTGGTGCTGGCGTCCCCGCTCCTCGGCGGCGAGACGCTGGTAGGCCAGAACCGCCGTCGCCCAGATCGCAAACAATGCCAGGGCCCGGTTAGTGAGTACCATCCAGGGGGTTCCGGCCGGTTCCGACAGGAAGTACCCGGTGATCGTCAGCACGGAGCCGAGCGCTGCAAGCCAGAGCACCGTTTTACGTCCTGGAAGCCAGAGGCCCACGAGCACCAACACCACGTACGGCACCCCCCCGGCCACGCCCAACGGCAGGCTGACATCGAATACGAGCACCGCACCCGCAAGTGCTGCGGTGGTCAGAAAGTGCCTGGTCTGTACGCCGCTTCGGGTGTCGGCCATTGAGGATCCGATCTCGTGTCGTCTGCTTTCGCCAACTTTACGCACTATCTTAGCCGACACCGCAGCAGACCTTCTCACCGACAACCATTGCCACAACCCCGCTCTCGACGCGCCTCAGCAGCGAAAGATGCTCCCTCACCGGTTGGAGATCAATGAGCCGAGAGACATCATACACTGGTGTCTCGTGCGGATGTGTGCGTTGCAGAACGGCCACCGCCTCCTCCACAGCTTCGGCCAGTCAGGTATTCGACTGACACCTATCCACTTACCAACTCGTCCGCCCGCGCGATCAACGGCCCCATGGATAGTCCAATCTCCTCCCATAGGGGATCTTCACGCTTTCCCCGCCGATGCAGGCTGAGATTGAAACCGGCAATGATACTGAACTTGTATGCCGCCAACGCCCGGAACCAGTTCATGCACCCGGGGCGCTCACCATATGCATCCGAGTAGAGTTCGATCAAAGTCCCGGGATCGAGAAACATGTCCCGCCCGCCTGGGCCCTCTCCATCGCGCAACGTCCAGGCTGCCGGATCGCTGAAAGTGACCGCCCAGCCGAGATCGTTGTGCACGGCACCGATCCCGCACAGTTCCCAGTCGATCACGGCCAGCAACTTCACCTCTTCTGGAGAGCAAAACAGATTGCCGACTTGAAAATCGCCGTGAAAGATACCGACCGGAGCATCCTGCGGGGCGCTGTCGAGCAGTTTCTGGCGCACCGTGGGAACCAGCTCGAGACGTTGCGGCTCCGCAACCCGCTCATAGAATCTGTCCCAGCGTTTCACATCGTCGCCAAAGGCCACGGGATCTCCCAGATAGGACGCAGCGGCAGGATCCACTTTGTGGATGCCCGCCAGCGCCGACATGGCCTGCATGCCGAGATCGAGCCGCTGCGCCTGGTTCAGCTTGCCGCCCCACTCGCCGTCCGCGATACGCAACACATCGCCTGCGAGCCAAGGCACGACGAAATAGGGCCGGCCGAACCACTTGAGATCATCACCCGACCACTGCACGCTGCAATGCGGCACATCCGCCCCGTCCATGGCGTTGAGCGCTGCTACCTGGCGCAGCACGTCCGCCGTGCCCACCCAATTTACGTTGGGAGGCGGTAAACGCAGAAACCAGCCGTCCACCCGGCCCTCCACCTGCACGCGAAAGCCGTAGGCGAACCCGGCCAGGCCGTGCATCTTCACGACCTCAACCACCTCGATATCAGCGGTGGCGTACCTGGCGCGGCAGAAAGCCGGCAATCGCTCCTCGAGCTCCGGCAGCTCCATCAGATCTTCTCTAGTGTCCTGTCATAATAATTCGTTGCATTTCAGCGCGCCTCACGGATTCTGTGGCTAGACGCGGTCCGCCGGGAATGGTAGCTCCATTGCCAAGGAGCGCAACAACGTGACAGGGCACTAGTTATTGAGGAAATTCAGAGGCAGCCCGGCGGTCTCCCACCGGCAGGCGGCAAGCCTCTGTGTCGCGGATAGCGTGACATAGGCCGTCTTCAGGTCCTCACCACCAAAGCAGATATTGGTCGTAATGGGGTCCGGCATTTCCACCAGCCGTGCCGTTGCACCATCCGGCGAGTGTATCGTGATGCCCCCCGTGACAATGGTCGCGACACACACGTTGCCTTCTCCGTCCACCGCCAGAGAATCGAAGAAGTGGTAGTCCGGACGTTGAGCCAACATCCTCGGGCGCTCATCCGCCGCGATCTTACCGGGTGCCGCAATGGGGTAGGCCCACACTCGTCCGGTCGGAGTCTCCGCGACGTAGAGCGTCTCTTCGTCCGGGGACAGGCCTATACCATTGGGACCTTCCATCGGAAAGATGGCTTCCTCGATGTGGCTGCCGTCCGCCTTCGCATAAAAAACACCAGTCCTGTCCCGTTCCCGGGATCTTGTTTTGCCATGATCCGTAAACCAGAAGCCGCCCCCGGCATCGAATACGATGTCGTTCGGACCGCGCAGCGCCAGCCCGTCGCACTCCGAGTAAAGCCACGTCACTTCACCAGTGTCGAGATCCACGCGCTCGATGCGGCCGGTTTCGTAGCCCGGGGGCTGCTCACCGGGAACGAGGAAGCCGCCGGGGCTGCGATGAAACTCCATGCCGCCGTTGTTGCACACGTAACAGGCACCATCCGGGCCAATAGCGGCGCCATTGGGCCCACCACCGAGATCGGCGATGACTTGCACGGACCCGTCCGGCTGAACCCTTGAGAGAGTCCCGCGCGCGATCTCCACCACAATCACGCTGCCGTCGGGCATGGCAATCGGACCTTCGGGAAACATCAGTCCGGTGGCCAGTTCTGTCAGTTGCATCACTGCGTCCTGTTCGTCGCGGGGCGCACTACGCCAGCCGAAAACCCTCGTAACCGTGCTCGGTAATGCTGGCCAGACGCTCCCGATAGGTGGGGGCGCCCCCCAGGTAGATCATGTAGCGTAGTTTGTCGTGCCCGTCCACGTTGGAGTTGTAGCCGGTAAACCACGACTTGGTCTGTGTGAGCAAGGCACCCTCATAGGAATCCATGATCTCCCGTGTCCACCCGGCTTCCGCCTCCGGTGTCGCCTCGATGCGGCTGTAATGATTCTCCCGCATGAATTGAATCAGTTCGGTGGCCCAGTTCACGCCGGCCTCGATGGCTGGCGGAAAGTTGGACGACACCGATGCGCCCTGGGGCCCGGCGAGCGTTAGCATGTTTGGATACCCGGCTACCTGCAACCCCATATAGGTGATTGGGCCATCACGCCACTTATCGGCAAGCTTCTGGCCTCCCACACCCACGAATTCTATCCGGTCGAAGGCGCCTGTGATGGCATCGAATCCTGTTGCGTACACGATGATGTCGAATTCCCGCTCCTGATCGGAGGTCTTGATACCTCCGGGTGTGATGCGTTCGATAGGCGTTTCGTTGACATCCACCAGGTGCACGTTGTCGCGGTTATAGGCTTCGTAGTAGTTCGTCTCCAGCGGTACTCGGCGGGTGCCAAAACCGTGATCTTTCGGGATCAGCTTCTCGGCGGTTTCCGGGTCGTGAACACGTTCGCGAATCTTGTTGGCGATGAACTCCGAATATACCTCGTTGGGTCCCGTCTCCACCAACACGTCGCGAAAATTCCCGAGCCATACTTCGAAACCGCGAGAGTTGTAAATCTTCTCCCAGAATTCCAGACGCTCTTCCTCGGACACCTCATCGAAGGCACGACGGTCCGGGCCATGCAGGAAACCACCCGGCGTGGCCGCACACCGCTCAAAAATCTCATCATAGGATGCTTTGATCTCCGCCTGGGTGTCCTCATCGATGGGGCCGTTGTGCAGCGGCGCACACCAGTTGGGCCGGCGCTGGTAGACGGTTAGTTCCGCCACCTTGTCGGCGAGTTCGGAGATCACCTGAACACCGGTCGCTCCCGTGCCAATCACGGCCACACGCTTCCCCGCCATGTCCACCGGCTCATGCGGCCAGTAGTAGGTGTGAAACGCTTGCCCCTCGTAGTCTTCCACGCCTTCGATACGCGGTAGGGTGGCAGCCGAGAGCATACCTATGGCAGTGACCAGAATCCCGGTCGTGAGTTCGCGGCCATCGGACAGCACCAGGGTCCAGGTATTGGCTTCGTCATCGAACCGGGCCGAATCCACCTTGCAACCAAACTGCATGTGCCCGCGCAAATCTAGCTTCTCGACCACGAACTCGAGGTAGCTCAGCGTCTCCGACTGGCTTGCAAAGTGCTCGCTCCAGTCCCATTCCTGCAGGATCTCTTCGTTGAACGAATACCCGTAGGTATAACTCTCCGAGTCGAACCGGGCGCCCGGATAGCGATTCCGGAACCAGGTTCCACCAGGCCCCTCGGCCGCTTCCAGCACGGTGACATCCACACCCATTCCCAGTATGCGGTGCAGCATGTAGATGCCGCATACACCGGCGCCGATGATGATGACTTCGTGGTGCTCTTGTGCCATTTCCCTTCCTCCTTCTCACTTAGCCGAAGAATGCGCATGCGAACCGCGCCGCAAGCATAAGGAGTTCTACGTAGTTCTTTCACCAAATATGATCGCGCCGGAACGCTTCGTGCGTCCGGCACTGTGCACGGAGCGCAAGACATGCATGTTTCTGCCGCGACTACAGCACGATCATGTCGCGCTGAGGGCTCCGAACCGGCAGAGGTCGGCCGGAGCGGGGCCCCGCTCCGGTGGAGAAACCCGATGAGGTCATGTCAGCGCCGCGAGAACCAACAGGCCGACGAACAGTCCAGGAATCTGTACGATGCCGGGCGATTCGAGCCGGCTCATCAGCTCCTTGCGGAATTCGCGTGTCCTGCGCGTGTTCAGGATCACGGGAATTTCGAAGTAGCTCGCATTGAACGCCCTGCCAGCGAGTGTGGCCACCAGTGCAGCGCTTGCCAGAGAGTCCATGGGTACCAGCGCGAACAGGACCACCATGGGGGTCCAGCTGCCGACCACCCCTCCCCAGCTCATCCACAGCGCCTGGCGTACCGAATTACTCTGCATGTCGAAATCGAACATGAAGTACAGGTTCACCGGCTTCTCCGCCACCGTGTAGTGTGAACCGGACAGGTAGGCACCCGAAAAGTGGCCCCACTCATGCACGATGGACGACACCACTATCCCGGCCAGGACGGCGGCGGCAATGGACACTCCGGCTGCCAACAGCCAACCGCTGGCTGCGGACCAAGTGTGCGCGGCACCGAACAATGTCAGCGCAGCCACCACGGCAGCGGCGTGCCAGCCACCCACTTTTCTGAGATTCTTGACGTTTTCTTCGTGACCGGTGGAGTCCACCGGCTCTTCGCTCTCCGCATCCGTCGAAGTGGCCCCGGTTGCTTCCTCCATAGTGATCTCTCCCGGCGGATCCTCTAGCGATCCACCTTCCGGGTCAGCCACATCTTCAACTTTTTCAGCCATGCTGTTTCCCCCAGCTCTGAATGTCGGAGGCTAAAGCATAAAGACCTCTCCGACCATGTCAGTGCACGCTCACAACCATCTGGTTTAGATCTTCGTCCCAGATGAAATTCCTATATAAATAGGAATTAAATCAATTTGTTAGCTTTGTTTTTTAGTGGAGTTTCTACTTATCGTCCCGATCCTTTTTACGATCGGACCGGAAACGCTCCATGAAGCCGCGGTCGATCATGGACCCGTCCTGCTGCAGCCGGTAGTGCGTGTGGGCGAGATGATGAGCGTTGAATGCATTGCGTTGCACATTTTCAAAACCCTGTGCGTGAAAAGCTGCATTGATCGCATCCTTACCCAGTTTCAGCGCAAACGCCGGTTTGTCTGCGATAGTGCGCGCAAACCGCAAGGTTGCTTCCTCAAGCTCCGGTCTCGGCACCACGTGGTTGACCATCCCGGCGACCCTCGCCTCGTTCGCGTCGATGGGCTGGCCGGTGAGCAGGAACTCCTTGGCCTTGCGAATGCCAAGCTCCCACACGTGCGCAAAATATTCGACCCCCGGAATACCCATGTACATGGTGTTGTCCTGGAAGGTCGCATCGTCGCTCGCGATGACGAAATCGCATGGCCAGATCAACATAAGTCCCCCGGCTATCGCCTTGCCCTGCACCGAAGCGATCGTGGGCTTGGCTAGATCCCTCCAGCGACGACAGAATCCTTCGTAGATCTCCTTCTCGCGGCAGTAGTAAGCCTCGGACCCGGACCAGTCGTCGGCCGTCCAACTGCCGACGCGCGCGTGCTTTGCGACAACGTCCTCACTGCGCGTTGGCAGTTCCATCAGATCGTGTCCGGCGGAAAAGTGCGGTCCCCTGGCCGCGAGGACCACGACCTTCACATCGTGATCGTCCATCGCCGCGTCAAAAGCCGCGTTAAGCTCGTAGAGCAGGTGCGTATTCTGGGCATTACGAGCTTCCGGACGGTTGAGCCAGATGCGGGCAATGGCCGGTTCCGGCTTTTCGTAGATCAGGGTGTCGAATTCGGGCATGAGCGTCTCCATGAATCTCCTGAGCAGTGTCAGGCAGCTGATGAAATCAGTTCTTCCGCGAGCAGGTGTCGATGATGGCGCCCATCGCCGAGCAGCGTCTGACTATGCATCTGGCGTTTGAAGAACAAATGCACGTAGCACTCCCATGTGAATCCGATACCGCCGTGAAACTGTACGGCCCGGCTCGCCGAGAACACGGCCATGTCGCTGGCCCGAGATTTGGCCATCCGGGCAAGCCGCAGCGCATGGTCCGCACCGACATCCGCAGCGCATGCCGCGTTGTAGGTGAGCGACCTGGCATCATCGATTTCGATCATGACGTTTACTAGCGGGTGCTTCACGGCCTGGAAGAAGCCGATGGGACGGTCGAACTGAATACGTGTGCGGGCATACTCGACCGTGGTTTGCAGCAACCACTCCCCAGCGCCCACCATGTCGGCCGACAGCACGCAGAGAATGGCCGGTAGCGCCGCCTCGACGACCGCCTTCGCGCTTCCTGGTGCCCCAACTTCGATGGCCGCTGCTCCGTCGAACCGGATGCTCGCCTGGTCGCGCGTCAGGTCGATGATGTGGTCCGGCACAATCTCCACACCCTCAGCACCCAGATCCACCAGATACAACCCAGTGCCGGTCTCGCTTCCTGCACTCACAACGAGCGCATCACACTTACGGGCATCCTGTACCAAGCAGACCGATCCGCTCAGACATCCATCTGCGCCGACTCTCACATCAGTCTCCACCTCTTCGGGGCTACCCGCGATGTCGGCGATCGCCAGCGTTACGGGTTTACCCATCGCGATGGCCTCGAGCATCTGATCCGCCGCGGCTGTGTGGCAGGCCTCGAGTACGAATGATGCCATGAAGGTGGCCAGCAGAGGCGAGGGGAAGGCCACCCGTCCGGCCTCTTCTGCGAGCGCTACCGCAGCTACCCTGGGCATGCCGATACCGGCTGCCCGTTCGGGGATGCAGGCTGCGGTCCAGCCGAGCTCCACCACTTGGCGCCACAAATCCCGGTCCCAGTTGCACTCGCTTTCGCGATGCGGATTGAAATCCCCTGCGACCAGGGCATGCAACTTGTCTGCACCGCAGTTGTCCGTGAAAAACTTTCGTGCCGAATCGCGCAGCATGGTCTCGTCTTCACCGAAGCCGAAGTTGTCGGGTTGTTTTGTTGACATACTCACTCTCTATTTCGACTTGGGCAGGCCCAGAACCCGCTCACCAAGGATGTTGCGCTGCACTTCGTTGGTGCCAGCCGCAATGGTTATGCCGAAACTGTTCATGTAGGCGAGCTGCCACTGACCACCGTCCGGTGCCCGCTCATCGGCAACGGACAGGGAACTAGCGGCTCCCTGAATCTGATATGCCAGTTGCGCGACATCCTGATTCAGCTCCGAACTCACCAGCTTGTTCTGCAACGGTATGCGCATTGGGTGGTCGGTTAGAGCGGACACTCTGGCTCGCCGTTCGTTCTGCCGGAATGCCTGACGGCGGATGATCAGTTTGACGATTTCGTCACGAAGCAGCGGGTCGTCCGCCGCCGTCTTCCCGCCCCGGGCCTGCGTTTTCGCGAGTGCGATCAGAGAAGCAGGACTCCCCGTGGACACACCCGATTCCTCTTTCGTCGACATGCCCCCGGAGGCAGGAGTGACCATGGGCCCCGCACCACGTTCGTGGCTGAGCGTGGTCATCGCCACCTTCCAGCCAGCACCGACCTCATCGAGCCGGTATTCGTCCGGTACGATGAGATCATCGAACAGCACCTCGTTGAAGCCGGTCTCACCGGTCAGCTTGATGAGAGGACGCACCGTCACGCCCTTTCCGAGTGCCTCCTTGATCGGCACTACGAAATAGGACAGGCCGTTGTACTTGTCTTCCTTGTCAGTACGGCACAGCAGGATCATCCAGCTCGCAAAGTGCGCGAGTGTGGTCCATACCTTGTGCCCGTTGATCACCCAATTGTCTCCGTCGCGACGCGCGAATGTCTGCTGGTTGGCCAGATCGGAACCCGCGCCAGGTTCGCTGAATCCCTGGCACCAGATTTCCTCGCCACTGAAAAGCTTCGGCAGCAGATCCTGCTTCACCGAATCGCGTGCGTGAAAGAACACCGTGGGCGCAGCCATACCGAGACCGATGAGATTGGGCAGATACGGCGTCCTCGCCGCCAACATCTCCTCGTTGGCGATGAGCTGACAGTTTTCTCGCCCGCCACCACCCACCTCACTCGGGTAGTCGCAGCCGATGAGCCCGGCCTCAAAAGCCGACTTCTGCCAGCCCTGCAGCCACTCGAGCGCGGCCGGGTCGCTCAGTTCGAGCGCTCCTTGAGGCAACGGCACGTCGGGCCACCCCGGATGGTTGTTCTCGAGCCATTCGCGACAGTAGGCGCGAAACTCGTTCTGTTCGGCTGTGTCCGTGTGCTGTGCTTGAGCCACGCTCGATCCTGAATTACCAACTATGATTACCGAATAGTAAGTAATACAGAGAGGCCGAACAAGCACCCGTGACACTCTGCACTGCGAACGAGCCAGCCCTCGATTCACCATCGCCAAGATGTAAAGATAGGCTCAGCCAACGAGGGAAGGTGAAAAAAGATGAACATCGCCATGCTGCTGCAGATGGCGGCAGAGGTGGGCGGTCATCGGCATGCGCTCACATGCCGGCACCAGCACTACAGCTACAAGGCGCTTTTTGACGCTGCAAGGGTTGCTGCCTCGGAATTTTCCGACAGCGGCTGCGAATACGTCTGTGTACTGGATACCAGCAACCCCGCAGTTCCGGTGGCGCTGATGGGCGCAGCCATGGCGGGCATCCCCTACGTGCCTATCAACTATCGCCTCGCAAGCGACCGTCTCGATGCCCTGATCAATCGCATAGAACCGGTCTACCTCATCACCAGCCCGGAACAGCTGCGTAAGTTCGAGCGCAGAAACGGCGTCACCTCAACGACCAGCAACGACTTCGTAGCGGCCACCCTCAACGCGCAGGCACCCGACATCGCCTGGCCGGAGGATCCCTCGGCCATCGCCGTGCAACTCTTCACCAGCGGCACCACCGGCACCCCGAAAGCAGCACTGCTGCGCCACGAACACCTGATGTCCTACATCCTGGGATCCGTGGAGTTCGCATCCGCAGAAGAGCATGAGGCAACCCTGGTGTCGGTGCCCCCCTACCACATCGCGGGTATCTCCGCACTGCTGAGCAGCCTGTATGCAGGGCGTCGTATCGTCTTCCTCCCTGATTTCGGAGCCGCCGCCTGGCTCGAACTGGTGGAACTCGAAAAGGTCACCAATGCATTCGTAGTACCGACCATGCTCTCGCGTGTGATCGACCACCTCGACACAATCGAACACGAACCGCAGGCCGATACCCTGCAAGCCATCGCGTACGGCGGCGGTAAGATGACCACACGCGTGATCTCGAGAGCTCTGGAGCTGTTTCCCAATGTCAACTTCACTAACGCCTACGGGCTCACTGAGACCAGTTCCACCATTTCCCTGCTCACCCCTGACGATCACCGCGATGCACTGGCAAGCGACCACCCCGACGTGTGCAGGCGACTCGGTTCGGTGGGCAAACCCCTGCCTTCGGTCGAGATAGAGATACGCGACGAGGATGGTAATGTCCTCGGCGCCAATCAAGCCGGGGAGATATATGTTCGCGGCCCACAGGTGTCCGGAGAGTACAAGGAGCGCAACGCGCTGGACGCCGATGGCTGGTTTCCAACCCGCGATGCCGGTGAGATGGACGATGAGGGCTTTGTGTTCCTGACCGGGCGCGCCGACGACGTGATCGTGCGCGGCGGCGAAAACATATCGCCCTCAGAGATCGAGGACGTGCTGTTAGAGCACGAAGCTATCAGCGATGCGGCCGCCGTGCCGGTGCCATCCAACGAATGGGGCGAGACCGTGGGCATCGCGGTGGTGCTAAAGGGCAGTGGCGAGGCCGACTCTCATGAGCTGCAGCACCTGATCAAGAGCCGCCTGCGTTCCTCCCGGGTGCCGGAACAGGTACTGTTCGTGAAGGAATTACCCTACAACGAAATGGGTAAGCTCCTGCGTCGCGAGATCAAGCTGCTGTTCCGGTAACGCGGATCCATGCCGCTCGTCGCCGTCGCGGATCGGTCTCTGCAGCACCTCGCGAAGGCGAGCGGCTCGGCTGCGGTGGCAGCACTGTCGGCCGAGCTGCTGCTGATGGAACGCGCCTGGCTCAACCGCGCCCAGTTTCGACACCGCCAGACACCCGCCGGCTACACGCGGCTGTTGGATACCCTCGACGGAACGCTGGCGGTTGCCATGATGCGGGAAACCGACTGGGAACTGGTGCCCGCCTGGCTGGAGTCCGACACAGGTGACTGGACTGACACCGAAGCGAGCTGGACCTTGCTGGGCAACATTCTCGGTACCAGGCGTCTGGACGATCTGCTCGAGCGCGGGCGCGAACTCGGTCTCGCATTGGCCCCGACAGCTAGCCCGCACACTCCGACCGACCTCCTCGTGCACACACACAAGACCAGACGCGCCGAAGGTCCGGCGCATCCAATGGTGATCGATCTGTCCGCGCTCTGGGCGGGCCCTCTTTGCAGCCATCTGCTCGAGATGTGCGGTGCTGAAGTCATCAAGGTCGAGTCCCTCGATCGCCCGGACGGTGCCCGCGAGGGTAACGCGACGTTCTACGACCTGCTGAACCAGAACAAACGATCGCTCGCCCTCGACTTCGCTTCGGACGAGGGGCGGCGCGTTCTCGAGCAGTTGCTGCTGGCAGCCGATATCGTGATCGAGTCGTCACGCCCGCGGGCACTGGCACAATTGGGAATAAGGATGGAGCGCATCGTCGCGTTGAAGCCCGGCCTGATCTGGGTCAGTATCACGGGCTACGGGCGCGCCGAACCCAACGGAAACTGGATTGCATTCGGCGATGATGCAGGCGTCGCGGCCGGCCTGAGCGATGTGATGAAGCAAGCGACCGGCGACTACCAGTTCGCGGGCGATGCGATCGCGGACCCGCTCACGGGTACCCATGCAGCTCTCGCAGCCTGGCAAGCCTGGCGTGATCGGCAAGGCGGACTCATCGAACTCGCGCTGTCGGACGTCGCGGCATGGTGTCTGCGCCAGGAACAGCGGATGCTGGGCGTCGAGGGTGCAAAAGCACGCTTCGCGCAGTGGTGGAAGGATGTGTACGGCACCCCACCTCGCGACGATTTTCCGGCCCGAACAATCACCCGCCCGGTGCCGGTGCTGGGAGAGGATACGCAAGCCGTACTTCGCCAGTTGGACATCCAATGCTGATTCGCAACGCCGAAATCGTAGATCTGCCGTCGGGAAGAGTGAGGTCCGCGGATCTTCGTCTGGCGCATGGCCGCATTCGGCAGATCGGCTCGCTCGTACCCCAGCCTGGCGAAATACTCATCGACGCAGGCGGCGGCGCCCTGCTGCCAGGGTTGCACGATCACCACATCCACCTCATGTCATTCGCGGCGTCTCTTGATTCCGTACGCTGCGGGCCCCCGGAGGTTGCCTCCGCCGATGCGCTCTCGAGCGTCCTGTGTTCGGCCGCCACACGGACCGGCTGGCTGCGCGGGATCGGCTACCATGAGAGCGTCGCCGGGGACATCGACTCACGCTGGCTCGACGCACGCATTGCCGACCACCCGGTACGCATCCAGCATCGCTCCGGACGCCTGTGGATTCTGAATTCCGCCGCGTTGGCCGCGCTGCGCGACACCGACAGCGCACCCGTTCTGCCCGGGGACGGGCGCATCTACGATCAGGACCTGCTGCTCGGCGAACTTTTCGGACGCACACTACCCCCAATGACACCCGCGAGCCGCCGACTCGCCTCCTACGGGGTAACCGCCGTTACCGACATGACACCATCCAACGACGAGCAGGCGTTCACTCGGTTCACCGATCTGCACTCGTCGGGCCACCTGCTACAGAGCGTACACCTGGCGGGAAGCATGGATCTGCCCTACCCGTCGAACCGGCATGGTGTGGTGACGGGTGCGACCAAGATCCACCTCCACGATTCGTCTTTGCCGGTATTCGAGGATCTGTGCGAGCTCATTCGTGCAAGCCATGCGAACGACCGCCCCGTTGCAGTGCACTGCGTGACCGAGGTCGCGCTGGTATTTGCGCTGGCTGCGCTGCGCGAGACCGGTTTGCATCAACGCGATCGCATCGAGCATGCCTCGGTCACGCCACCCTCCCTGGTTGATCAACTGTATGAGTCGGGGCTCCTGGTGGTCACGCAGACAAATTTCGTCGCCGAGCGGGGCGATGAATACCTCGAAGATCTTCCGAAGCAGGAGCATCCATGGCTGTATCGCGCTGGCACGTTTCTCGCGAGAGGAGTCCGCCTAGCTGGCGGCACAGACGCGCCTTTCGGAGAGGCAGATCCCTGGATCGCAATGCATGCCGCGGTGACGCGCACCACCCGCACCGGTGCGGTGTTGGGTGCAGCGGAAAGGCTTACGCCCGAACAGGCAATGGCACTCTTCGCGGGTTCCTGCGAGGTACCCGAGATACCCCTGCGCCTCGAAGAAGGCGCGGTTGCAGATCTCTGCCTGCTGTCGGAGCCCTGGGGCCGTGCTCGTCGTCTGTTGTCCAGCGATCTGGTCAGCGCCACACTACGGCGCGGTGAGCTGATTTTCGACAGAACCGGCGCCTCTCTCCGGGACCCTTAACTCCGCTCTTCGATTGCGTCGATCAATCCCCATTCGAGCGCTGTCTTGGCGTTGATCTTTTTGTTCAGAATCGTCATGTATGCAGTCCTCCGGCGCCCGATTCGCCTCGGAATGCTCACACAGCCCCCGGCTCCTGGAATGAGGCCCATGGTGACCTCCGGCAGCTGAAAGAAGGTGTTGGGAGCAGCACTCACATGCCCCGCGAAAGCCGGCATTTCGATGCCCGCGCCGATGCATGCGCGGTGCACGTAAAAATGGTACCGCGGCGCTTCTCGCACGATGTATCTCCCGGGCATACGCAACATTCGCACCCGGTGCGCCTGTGCCGGATCGGTTAGCGTACCGAACTCCTCCAGTTCTCCACCGACACTGAAACAGGGGCCGTTGCCGGACACTTCGACGAGCGTTACGCCTGGGTCCATCGCGGCAAGCTTGAATGCTTGCACCAACGCGTCGCGCATGGCGCTCGACATAGAGTTGCGCGTCTGGGGGCTGTTGAGCACGATGCGCAACCGCTGCGCGTCGCGCTCGAGCAATACGATATCCTCACGAACCTGCACAGCCTGTGCTTCGGTGCCGGTGCGCCGATCATGCAACCAGCGTGCGAACTCCTCCCCCGCCTGCAAGGTCGCGTAGCCGAGCGACTCCACGGTTAACGCCTGCATCACGTCGCCGCGTTCGCATGCACGCAGCACCTGCACCAGCATCGACGCCGCCTGCGGATTACGCAGGATGTTGCCGACCGCGCGCTGATACTCCGCCCCCGGGGCGACGACGAGGTCCACCGCGCTCTCAAGCGCGGAGTAGCCCTCAGCACCGACCCCGATCACGGGCACTGGCTGTGAGGAGAGCCAGTGTCTCAGGCGCTCGAGTTCCGTCGCTTTCAGGTTGCTCCGGGTGCCGAGATCCAACGCAAGATAGCGGCGCCGATCGGGATCGGCCTCCGCCCACCCGGGATCGAGGGATGCATCCGACGCCTCGCCGGGCGATATGGGTACGAGCACGTCGTCTGAGCTATTCAACGATGGCCCCCAGGAGTTGCCTTTCTTACGACTGTACCCGGCACGTCAGGCGACGCAAGCTCTACTCATGCCGCTTTTCGCCTCGGGACATCTCAAGGCGCGAGAACAACGGTCGCCCGGCCAGGCGTCGTCACCTCACCAGTCTCGTTTTCGATGTACAGATCGAGTTCAACACGACCGCTATCAGGATCTACCCCGGCGATCCGCCCACCGCTGGTGAGCGTTTCGCCGAGGTAGGCGGCCAGACGGTTGGAATAGCTGAAACTCAGCAGCTCGCCATCGCCCCCCAACCAGTTAGTGACGGCCTGGCACAGCCAGTCTCCCTGCAGCGGGCCATCGATCACCAGTGCTGAATAACCCTCCTGCTCCCGGGCGTACACATCGTCATAGTGAATGCGATGCGGATTCCACACTGCCGCGTTGTATAGGAACAGGCTCACATTGCTCGCCTCGTGCTCACGCCGGGGCAGTTCGTCGCCTACCTTGATGGATTTAAGGGTCACCGGCATGCCTACCTCGCGATGGCGGTCTGGATCTCTTCCATCACACACTCACCGTCGGCGGTGGTGATAGCGAGTTCGCGCCGTATGAATATGAGCGGGCCGGAGCGCCCCTCTTTCTCGAACATCTCCACCAGCGTGCGCACCCCGATCAGCACGTCGCCTGGCCGGATGGGGCGGTGAAAGCGCAACTCGGTGCCACCAGCCATGTAACGATTGAGCGGCAGCCTGGGTCCCGAGTGTGTATCCGCTGACCGGGAAAGCCCGTCGTGCCGTAAGTCACCGGGACCGCAGACCTCACCAAACAGATTGAATACGAACATGGGTGGCGCTTCGTCGCCGCTCAGGTATTCTTGGAGTTGTTGCTCCGTGGCGCGTGCGTACTTCTGGATGTCACGCCGGGAGACTTCGACGGTGACCGGCTCATCAGAGGTCCCGATCCAGGCGAGGTGTTCTTCGGTAAGCAACGTCACGCATCACCCTTGTCTTTGATCAGCTTTCGCGCCATGCCGAAGCCACCCCCCGAGCCCTTCGGTGAAGCCCGACACAAGATCGACGATGGGTACCTCCGATCATTTCGACATCACGGCTCCGCACTGGCTGACAGTTCGGCGAACACTTCCTCGTTGTGCTCGCCGAGATGGGGCGCGCATCGTGAAATGCGCCACGCGCTCTTCTCGAAGCGGTACGGTGCGCCGGGGTAGCGAACCGTCTGGTCCGGATCGTCGTGCTGCACTTTGTGTTGAAATCCCCGGGCGATGAAATGTTCGTCCTCGAATGCTTCTTCAGGAGAGTAGACGACGCCCACCGGAATACCAGCGCGCTGTGCACCCAGAAAGAACTCCTTCGCAGGCAGCCGGTCGGCGAGCAGCGCCATGGCGTCCCTGGCGGCCATGAACATGGCGACGATCTCGTCGTCTTCACCGATCTTCGAACGGTCGAGGTGTTCGCGTTGCGTCGCCATCTCGATGAATACGGTCTCGGGAAACTCGTCACGCAACCCGGCATCCTCTATCCACCGCAGCAGACCGGCGAATTCCCTCGGCGTACGCGGCAGGACTCCGGTGTTCACATAGCGGCCATCACCGGAACGCACCTGTGTGGAGGCGGTTTCGATCTCCATGGCATGGCGGCCGGTCTGACGTTGCACTATGCTCTGTTGGATCAACCAGTGGTAGCTAGCCATTTCGGTGGTAACGTTGGCGGCCGCGTGCAGGCTCACGTCGATGAATTGCCCCTCGTTGGAGCCAAAACGTGACAGTAACGCGGTGAGCACGCTCATCACAATGTAGTGAGCACCCGTGTTGTAGCCCTGAAACCCTCCGCCGCGGATAGGCGGTAGTTCGTGGTCGTCATACCCACAACTCCATACCGGCCCCCCACCAGCCAGGATGGTGAGATCGGTGACGGGCTCCGCTGATCTGGGGCTCGTCACGCCGTACGGAGTGATGGCGGCATGCACCAGGCCTGGATTACCGGTGGACAAAGCGGCGAAGTCCAACGCCTTCCGTACGTCCGGCGCCATGCCTTCTATCAACACGTCGGCATCTCCGATGAGGTCGCCGAGCAGATTGCGGCCGGAATCCGAGCTGAGATCGAGGGTGATGCCGCGTTTGGAGGTGTTGAAATGCCACCAGTGCAGGCTGCGCTCCGGCCCCGGTTCGTCATCGACGAACGGTGGATAGCGGCGTGCGGCGGCACCATCCGGGGGTTCCACCAGAATGACATCGGCGCCCATGTCAGCCAGTAGCTTGCCCGCAAACGCCGTGGCATCCGTGCTGAGTTCGATTACACGTATACCTTCCAAAGCGCTCATACCACTCCCTCCTCTCGCAACGCCGCCACCTCGCCGGACGACATGCCGAGGAGCCCCGTCAGCACTTGTTCCGTGTGTTCGCCGAGGCAGGGGCCGCCGCGCTCGATGCGCCAATCCGTCTTCGACAGGTGCACCGGCAGCCCGTCGACCCGTATTTCACCCATCTTGGAGTGCACCACACTCGGCCACAAATCGAAGCCCTCGGTGTCGGGGTCCTGATCGATGCGCTCGCCGGGTTTCTGCACTGCAGCCGCCGGGATGCCAGCGTCAAGCAACGCTCGCTGTACATCGAACTTTCCACGTGTGCGTGTCCAGGCCGTGACATGCGCTTCCAGCGCATCCTCGTTGGCTTTGCGGGCGCCGATATCGGCAAACGCGGCCTCCTGCGTCCATGGCTCGTTCACCAAACCGGTAAACGCGCACCAGTCGCCCTCATCCCGACAGACGATGGCGACCCATTCGTCATCACCGCTGCAGCGGAATATGCCGTGCGGGGCCATCTCCGAGCCTAGGCTGCGATTGCCGTTGGGCATACCCGGCCGACGTGTGGGCCTGTGATTGATGGTCCAATCGAGCAATGCGGGGCCATGCAGGGTGAGACCCACCTCCGTGCAGGCAAGATCGACCCACTGTCCCTCGCCGGTGCGCTCGCGATGCATGAGCGCCATGAGAATGGCGATGGCCATGTACATGGCGCCGGTGTGATCCATATAGGAATAGCCCCAACCGGCCGGTTCCTCATCCGGAAGGCCCGAGGTGAAGGTCAGCCCGCAGATAGCCTGTACGATGGGCCCCCAGGTCTTATACTGCCCGTACGGACCGACATGGCCGAAGCCACAGTTGGACACGTAGATGACATCCGGGCGCATTTCCTTCAGCGCTTCGTAACCGAAGCCCCACTTGTCGAGCACTCCGGCCGCGAAGTTCTCGCTCACCACGTCGGATACGCGCACGAGTTCTCTCAGAATCTCCTTGCCCTTTTCCGTGCGCAGATTCAGCGTGATGCCTTTTTTGTCGGTGTTGTGATTGTTAAATCCACCGCCAAAGGCCTCACCACGGCGCTCGTCTACAAACGGTGGCATCGCACGGAGGATGTCCCAACGACCGCGCATCACCGGATCTTCTATCCGAATCACGTCCGCACCGAAGGCGGCTATCCATTTTGTCGCACCTGCACCGGCCAGCTGGCCCGTGAAGTCACAGATCCGATAACGGCTGAGCGCACCTGTCACCGTGCTCCCCCCTCTCAAGTCAATACAGCAATGATAACCACACAGAAGATCACCGCTTCAACCGCGAATTCCAATGAGTAAATTTCCGATGAGGACATACAATTAAATTTCCGATGAGGACATACAATTAATTTCCGATGAGGACATACAATTAATTTCCGATGAGGACAAATTTCCGGTGAGGATCCGATGAGGAAGGATCCGATGGGATCCGATGAGGACACACACCGGCTGATGAACGT
>DCWG01000005.1:0-9672 GCA_002327525.1 Gammaproteobacteria bacterium UBA2168
ACGCTCGGGTATTTCCAGGTGATGGCGGACCCGGTCTCGACCTGAGTCCAAGATATCTTCGATCTCGCCCCGAGACAGGCACCTCGCTTGGTCACGAAATTGTAGATACCGCCCTTGCCGTCCTTGTCTCCCGGGTACCAGTTCTGCACCGTCGAGTACTTGATCTCCGCATCGCCAAGTGCCACCAGTTCTACCACGGCGGCGTGCAGCTGGTTCTCGTCGCGCATGGGTGCGGTGCAGCCTTCGAGGTAGCTCACATAGGCACCTTCGTCCGCGATGATGAGGGTGCGTTCGAATTGGCCCGTGTTGCGTTCGTTGATACGGAAATAGGTGGATAGTTCCATCGGGCAGCGTACGCCGGCTGGGATGTAGACGAACGAGCCGTCGCTGAACACGGCTGAATTCAGCGCGGCATAGAAGTTGTCTCGCTGTGGTACCACGCTGCCGAGGTAGGTCTGTACCAGTTGCGGATGGCTGTGTACCGCTTCCGAGATGGGGCAGAAGATGACCCCTGCTTCCGCGAGTTTGTCGCGAAACGTGGTCGTGATGGACACGCTGTCGAATACCGCATCCACCGCGACATTGGGCGTAGGCCCGACCACGCCGGCGAGAGCTTCCTGCTCGTGCAGCGGTATGCCGAGCTTCTCATAAGTCTTGAGCAGCTCGGGATCCACTTCTGCGAGTGAGCGGGGGCCGTCCCCCTGGCTCTTGGGTGCGGAGTAGTAGGAAATCGCGTTGAAATCGATGGGTGCGAAGCGTACGTGCGCCCATTCGGGCGGTGTCATGTCATGCCATAGCCGATAGGCAGCGAGGCGCCACTCGGTGAGCCACCGAGGTTCCTTTTTCTTGGCGGAGATGAAGCGGACGACCGATTCGTCGAGCCCGGGCGGCAGCGTTTCGGAAGCGACATCGGTCACGAAGCCCGCTTCGTAGTCGCTTCCAACCTCCCTGGCGAGGAGGTCGTGAACGGTCCGCTCACCCACTTTTCGGTCCCCGGAGTTCTCTGGAAGCGGCATTGTAACGGCTCACCGGGGCAATACCAGAGTAATTTAGTCAGGTATTCTCCGACGTGGCCACAAGCCATGAGTTTCACTGCACCGGGGATGTTCGACAACCGTACCCTCAGCTACCATGGCGCGTTTTAATCGGAAACCAACTGCTCATGCCCAAGCTTGCGCGCATGCCTGAAGATCACATTTACCAGGCATATGGCATCTATCTGCTGCGTTCTCAGCACCGGCTGATCCGGCGCTTGAAGAAACGCTATCAACCCTCCGTGCATGGACACAAGACCTGGAGTGCGAGCTTCCTGATGATGGACTACCTCAAGGACCGGCCGATAAAGAAGGGCAGCAAGGTACTGGAGATAGGATGCGGGTGGGGACCCGCGTCGGTGTACTGCGCGTCACGTTTCAAGGCAAAGGTAACGGGACTCGATATCGATCCCGAGGTGTTTCCGTTCCTGGATGTGCTGGCTGAGCTCAATGACGTATCGGTCAAATCCAAGGTGAGTAGATTCGAGAGTCTCAAGGGCAAGCAACTGGGTGGGTTCGAGACGATCATCGGATCTGATATCTGTTTCTGGGACAGCCTCGTGGATCCTCTGTACAAGCTCATCAACCGGGCGTTCAAGAACGGCTCGAAACGAGTGATCATCACCGATCCGGGCCGGCCCACTTTCTACGAACTGGCCGATCGCTGTTCGAAGAAGTTCAAGGTGAGGCTGCAGGAGTGGTATTCGGTGGAACCCGATCGCTTCGAAGGGGAGGTTGCGGATATCAGCTTGAAGTAGGTTCCAGGGAAACCCTGGTTCGCGCGTTACGCATCACTTTGAATGAACGACTTCAATTGAGCCGCGAGACTTGAGCAGGCTGAAGATTTCACTCGTGCGATTAGCGGGATGGGCAGCACGACCGCCGGCATGTAGCTGGTGCCGATCGCGTCGGAACTGATACGGCCGACCACGCGGCTAGTGCGCACATCCCAGATGGTCGTTTCGTAGGAGGAGTCGTTTTCCCAGGTCAGAAAACCGAAACAACCTGCGCCCGTTGCCGCCACACTGCAGGTCAGTGAACCCTCGGAGTCGGTGCGTTCCGTGGAGCCTTCCACCCACACTAGGTATTTCAGCCCGATCTCTTCGAGACGCTCGGACAACAGCGGTTGGCCCATGAGCTCAGGCAGGTCGTCGGTCTTGACGGGTGCAGTACGCGGCTCGAACCACGGGAACATCGCATCCATGAAGGCCTGCTCGTCGATCACGTTCAGGGCATCGCTGCCGCCGCCGACATTCTCCGAGACGCAGGAGATGAAATTGAGCTCTGTCTCGGAATTCATGGGCCGTGGACGCTTGCCGAGTACCACCAGGTAGTCGTCGCTGCCCATGCTGGTGGCGGCCTCCCGAACCTCCTCGATGGTGCCCGAAACACACCCGGCGAGCGCGAGTGCGGCGGTGGCTACTGTCAGGATACGAACGCAAGACATCAGGTCGCTCCGCGTCGGCGACCATCGAGCCACGTTTTTACAACCGGCGTACTCTCGAACCGCAGTGTGAAAAAGGCCATGGCATCCCTGCAGGCGTTCAGTGCTGCACGCTGCAGAGCCGCACTGGTGCCCGAATTCTGCTCGTGCGCTTTACCGTACGCCGTCATATCCCAGTTGCCGAGTGACGTGCCCTGTTTGTCGAACAATTCGAATTCGTAGCGAATCCACACTTCGAAATACCCGCTGCGCGTCTGCTGCGGGGTGGTGAACTGCAGGTCGCCGATTTTCGGATGCAGCACGGCGGACACGCCAGTGAAAGGTGGTTCTCGATCTTCGATCACACGGTAGGTCTGGAACATGCCTTCGGCCAGGTTGATGAACATCGGCACCTGTGCGGAGCCGAGATCGATACTCCAGTCGCCGCCCGATTCGAGTTCTTCGATGTGCTGGTAGCTGGTGAGGGTTTCGTCCAGAACGAGGCCCATAGTAACAGGCAGCTTGGTGGTGAGTGGAACCGGGAACTCGGCGGGAACTTCGACCTGGGCGCCGGAACACCCGATCATCGAGGTGGTGAGGGCAACCAGCAGTGCACGCTTCGTGCCCGTGGTCACGAACTTCTGGTCAAGGATGGGCACGCGCTTGTTCATGTCATGGCTGTTCACGGCATTCTCATATGCATCGAGTCTGCTGTGCGGCTCCCTCATCAGTTCGCCCCTCAAAGGCTACTGGAATTCCGACAGACCTACAAAGGTGCCATCGTTGCGGTAGGCAAGCTCGCGCATGAGCGCCGCGAAGCGATATATGCGCGCGTTGGGACGTTGCAGGTGCACCGGGAATCCCACCGCGTTGATGCGTACCATGCGGCGGCCGTTTTCATCGACCTGATTGACTCGATCGACGGCGTCCACCACTTCCTCCACGGAGTTGCCGCTATAGTCGTCGCCGAAGACGTAGATACCGATCTTCTTGTTCGGGTCATAGTAAGTGTTGATCGCCTCCTGAATCCCTTCCACCGGACTCGAGTTGCTCTGTGCGTTCCAGTTCTGGAGCGTGCTGAGGATGGAACGGCGACGGGCAGGGGTGTCGGGTATCCACTTGCCCTGGAAGCCACCGAACATGTACTCCCCCATGTCGTTCATCACCTGTATTCCCTTCACCTGTGGGTAGACGGACAAGGTTTCGTCGACCTTGCGCAGCACCTGAGGCCAAGCGCCGTTGTACATACTGCCTGATGTATCGATCACGAAAATGATGTATTCGGAATCCACCGCGATACCGCCGACCAGATCGGTTTCACGACGAAAACCCTGGCCGAGCAGGCGCTCCATCTCATCGGTCAGAGATTGTCGCGCGGCCGCCAGATTGCTGGATTCGACGGAGGCCTTTTGCGCCTCCGCCTGTGTTGTCTGGAATTCACCGAGAATGCGCGTCAGGAGTTCGTTCAGGCGCACCAGTTCCAGCAGGTTGTCGTCCAGCTGATCTTCCGTGTCGGCCACCCGCCGTCGCAACTCGGTGATATGACCCCTGATTTCGAAAAGCGCTTCTTCTCTGGCCGCTATCTGACCCTCCAGGTTGATGGCCGACTCCTCCAGCAAGATGGGTTCAACGGTTTTGGTGATCATCAGCAGCAAGATGATCGCGCCAAAACCGCAACAGATGACATCCAGGAATGAGACGCTGAACTCTTCGATCTCCCGACGCCGCACCCTGCTCATGGCCAGTCCCTCGCGGGCACCATGAATGCGCCACCCGAGGTGCGCGCCAGCTGCCAGTAGGAGGCGGACGCCATCGGATCACCTTCCATCGGGAACATGATGACGTTGATCGGGACCTGCGCCGGGAGCTTGCCAACCGCATCCGAGAACAGATCCAGACGTTCTCGTCCGCTGACCATGGCCTTGCGCGGCGGCCGCGTTCCCTGTGTGGGCAGTGAGTCGCAAATCAGATACACGTTATCCGGCAGTGGTGTGAGCCTGCGCAGTGCCAGAAACAGGTTTTCGAGGCTGGTGCCACCCGCGGGAATGGTTTCGCGCACGGCATCGATGGCGTCGTCGAGCGGCCGCCCTTCGTCAATGGGAATCCACTGGTCATCGCTTTCAGGTACGAGTGAGCGAACTTCGGTGTCGAAGGCGAACAGCTGAAAAGAGGCGTCGAGCGGTAATTGCGCCGCCAGCCATTCCACCGTGCGCACCGCGCGCTGCCACTTCGGGGCCTGACGCTTGCGCGCGTCCGACATATTGCGCCGGCGCAACACGTTGACGATGCGCTCATCAAGCATGCTGGCGGAGACGTCCAGCGCGATCAGTATGTTCTTGCCGCCGACCTTCAGGCCGGTGAGGTACTGGCGGTCACCCTCGCCGACGAAACTGCGCACCTTGCCCCCCTCGCTTGCTTGCTTCAGCTTGCGCAGGCGTTCCACTTCCTCCTCCCGTGAATCGACGTCCGATTTGAGCTCTTCCAGACTCTTGATTTTTGCCAGCGACAGCTCGTTGATGTGCGCAAACTCCTCGGTGGTCTGTTCGATCTCAGTGCTCGTACTGATGAGTTTCTGGTCCGAGTCTGCCACCCGCTGCAAGAGATCCTCCAGGCGCTCTTTCAGCTCGAACAGATCGCGTTCGCCGTTCTGCATCTGATAGTCGAGCATGCGTACTTCGGATAGCAGGTCTTTGTTCACCACCTTGGCGTCTTCCTCGGACTCGTGATTGATGATGAGGAAGATCAATACCACGGCGCCGAAACCGCACGACATCACGTCCAGGAAGGACAAAGAGAAGACGTTGAGACGCCGGCGGCGTGACATGTCAGGACTCCACGACAATCAACTCGTAACGCAATCCGTCGTGAACACCCTTCGTGCCGATTTTTCCTTGTTGCGGCAATCCGAGTCGGTTTCCCTCCAGGGGATATGCGTGGCCTTCGATTAGGACATGCGTGGCGGCCCCGACCGAGGTGGTAGATCGCACCGGTTTGCCCGCGGAGGCCAATCTGGTTGTCAGCCGTGGCGCACCGTCCCCGGTTATGCGAGCCGAGTGATGGGCGAAGTTGTTCATAATCGCATCGGGTTCGATGGTGCGCATGGAGATTCCGAGATCGCTGAGCGCCGAAGTGAGGCCCGGCAGGCACGCGGTGTGTGGACTCAACAGCAAAGTGGCGTCGGTCGGCAACCGGGCGTGTACGACCGAGAGCCTTTGTGCGAGCTTTTCCTGCAATGCAGCCTTCACCACTGAGACTCGCCGTTCGTGATCGGTGAGCGTCACGACCACTTCGAATTCGCCACCCTCAGGTTCGCTATCCGTCCAGGCAAATACCTGGTTGTAGAGCTGCTGCTCGGTATTTGCTGCGTGCAGCGGGTCGAAACGTGTCTGGTGTACGAAGCGATCCGCGATGAGATTCACCCAGCCATCCACGCAGGATGTGAAACCACAGCCGGTGAGTTCTTCTGCGGAAACGCATCGCAGCTCGTCATCGAGGGCCAGTTCGGTGAGACAGGCGTGATTCAGATGCAGGTCGAGCACGTAGGTTCGTGGGCCGATGTCCATGTGACTGGCAAGCAGCACGGCGGTGTCCACGAAGCCGCGAACCTCAAGCCCTGCCTCTTGCGCGATGCCCAGCAAAACGCCGAGTTGATCGTTGCTGAACACTCCGGGCACGCTGATCACTACGGCCTCGCTGGCGAATGTTGATAGTTCCAGTAGGTGCTGGTAGACGAGGTCGGCATTATTGGCGCAGAGGCTCGACGGGAATGGCAGCGGGTCGGTGTTCATCCGCGCGAGATAGTGCTGATTGGCGCTCTGGGGATGTAGGCGCGCTTGTTCGCGGGCGTCACGGCCGAACACGACAGCCCCCCCCTGCAGCAGGGCCGCACCTGGCTGTGCGTAGAGCACCTGGGCACCACGGTACAGCGTCAGCTCGGCATCGTTCAATTCGAGCAGCAGCGTCACTATCCGCGTACCTGAAGGTGGCGGATCAGGCGCTGATCGCAGTAGTTCTGGGTATCCAGCACCAGCCGTTCCTGTATGAGTTGAAGCTGGTGTGTGAGGAACATGATCACGATGCTTATTACCAGCGCGATGAAGGTGGAGTTGAATGCCACTCCCAGGCTCTCGGTGACGCCGATGATGTCGCCTTCCACCGCTTTGTATGCCTGCCCCAGCGCCTGACTGATGCCGCGCACAGTGCCGATGAAGCCAATCGAAGGAATAGCCCATGCTATGTATCGCACCATCGCGAGTTCGGAGTCGAGCCGGTCGGATTCTGCCTCACACACGGATTTCACCGCCTCCGAGACGTCCTGGACATTGCGTGTTGAGGAAAAACGCTGGAGTGCCGATGTCAGGGCGCGCGGCAGCAGGTAGGTCTGTACCTCGTCGGGCAGTGCCTGGATGGGTCGGGTATACTCGCGTGTGTCCTCCGGCAGGATACTCATGCCCTCGGTGACCTTGACGATGTCTTCCTGCAGCAGCGCGCGTTCTTTCAGACTCGCGCGCATCTTGTAGCCCATGATCGCCATGGCCCAGAGCATCAGTATGAAACAGGATTCCTGCTCATAGTCCTTGAGCACGACGAACATCGACCGGTCCTGCACGAAAGGTTCTCCGGCGGCCGCGAGTTCGGCCTGCTCGCTCAGGATGGCTTCGGCGTTGGGGCGGATGACTGTGAGGTAGATCAGATGCACGATGATCAACGCCAGCATCAGTGCCGTGAGTTGATAAACTAGTTCGAAAGGCAGTTGTCGCTTCAAGATCTATTCCTCAGATATCGACGGGGAAAGGAGCGGGGAAGTCTTCTGAAATCTCCTCACTCGGAACGAAAACCTCACCAGATTCCGGTAACTGTTCGTCCTCGGGGGAGGGCGGCTCATCAATGCTCTCGGCCGCCAGGGCGGCGACTGCCGTGGCTAGTGCGGCGGCAGCGATGACCGTCAACCATCGTTTTGTCATATTCACCTCCTGCCTGCTCCTCAAGACCGGGTCACTCCGCGTAGCGCGCAATACGAAATCCCACATCGCGGCGGGCATCGATACCATAGTCTCTAAAAGACAGCCGCAGATCGGTTGCGGTTCCGTGCATCCAGCTCGAACCCTTGATCACATGATACTCGCCCTCGGCGGGACCCAGGTGGTCCTTTACGGCGTTGGCGGAGGGGATTTCGTAGAAGTCGTGCACCCACTCCGCGGCATTGCCGCCGAGGTCGTGCAATCCATGGGCATTGGCGGCGAAGGTCTCCACCGGGGCTGAAACCGAGTAGTTGTCGTTGTAGCCGAAAATGATACGTCCGACGAGATGGGCGGCGGAGCGATCGGCATAGTTGCCATGCCTGTCCGGTGGTGGCAGTGCCTTGCCCCAGGGAAACCTTAGCGGCTCGCCTGCGCTCGAATCGTGGCGGGCGGACCAGGCCCATTCCACCTCGCTCGGCAATCGGTAACCGTTCGACCCCGGATTGAATCCTCTCACCTTACTGAACTCCTCGGTGTAGAACGGGTCGCGGCCTTCCTGAGCCGACAACCAGTTGCAGTATCTGGCCGCGTCGTGCCAGCTGAGATTGACGGCTGGTTGATCGTCCTTATTCAGGTTCTGATCCTCATAGCTGCCGGAATCGTGACCATCGGCGAATGCCCGGAACTGGGCATTGGTTACCTCGCTGGTCGCGAGATAGAACAGACGCGTGAACGATGCATCGCGCAGTATTTCGTTTGCGCGTCGACCCGGCTCCCGGCGCGATGCGCCGAGGCGGATCGTGCTGCCTTCCAACAACACCATCGCTTGGCCCTGTACCGTTTTGACGAGTGGTTTCAGTGCGGCCAGACGAGCCTCGGCAAGGGTCAGAAGTCGGACTTTCACCTCCTGTGTGAGACCATTGCGGGGTGTAACCGTGGCGCGGTACCCCGCGTAGCCGGGCAGGCGGATCTCGATGTCGTGAGGGCGTGTGGGCAGTTCCAACGTCTGATTGGCGCCTCCATGCTCGTCGCCGTCGACGTACAACGTGCCCCCGCTTGGCTGGCTGACGACTTGCAGAAGGCCGGTGAGCTGGGTGAGAGTCAGGTCGAGCTTGCGGGTCTCGCGGCGCGTCAGGCGTAGCGTACGATTGGCAGGTGCGAAACCCGCTTTGTACGCCTGCAGCCGAAAGCGCCTGCCGGAGGGTAACTCCAGCTTGAGAGGCGTGGCGCCCACATACTTGCCATCCAGCGTGACCCCTGCGCCCGGCGGGTTCGAGGTGATGTCGAGAACGCCGTCTGCCTTGCTGAGGGTTGGTGCGTCGAGGGCGCGCTCCTCCAGTGGGCCGACGAGAACACGTTGAAGGTGGCTCTTGTGACCGTCGAGCCGCAGACGAATATCATGTTCTCCGGCCAGAATCTCGACGACCGCGGGGGTGACCTGGCCGGTGTCGATCTCATCGACGAGGATGCGGGCGCCGTCGGGTACGCTGCTGATAGTAACGTCCGCCCAGTTCGGAACCAGCTCGTGTCGAACGATCTGGGGCTGTTGCCGCCCGACGACATCGACCTCGATGCCTGCGTCCTGGTAGCGCGAATGAGCGAAGGTGACCGAACGTGTACCGGCATCCACGTCGACATCGGTCAGTGGCGTCTCGCCGAGCGGCCGTCTGTCGACGGCGATGACAACGCCGTCTGGCACCGTGTCGAACGTGACCTTTCCCGGCAATGGCACGAAGCTGAATTCGAATCGCTGGTTGCGTTCGCCGGTAATCGTGACTTCGGTATCGATGGGATAGTAGCCCTGAGAGTTGGCTGAGAGTCGATAGCCGGCTTCCATCATGAGATGCGTGCCGCCAACCTCCATGGAGGGTCCGCCCGATAGCCGGATCTCGTCTACCGGGGGGGTGAACACGAATTGCACGGAGCGCGCGGCAAACAGAAACGTGAGGAAGCCGATTGCGAGTACCGCGAACGCCCCCACGATGACCTGAGTGGTGGAGAACCGGCGCACCCCGGTGTTTTGTTCCGTGCGCGGCTGATAGCGAACGCGCTCGATGACCACATCGTCGTTTGCTTCGCTCGCGGGTCGAGAACTCACTGCGTGAGACGTTCCTGGCAACGAATGTCCACCGGATCCATTTGCGGGCGTACCTTAATCTGCGCACGGACGTCACGGCACCCGTCACGACTGCCGATCAGGGTATAGGCACCCGGGCGCAGATCAATCTGTTTCTCGGCAAACCGGCCGAGCCTG
>DCWG01000005.1:9983-42668 GCA_002327525.1 Gammaproteobacteria bacterium UBA2168
CAAACCGGCCGAGCCTGCCGACGCTGGAGAGCACTATATCCGTGGCATTATCGGAACGCAGCAGTACCGGGACGGGCGCCGCGTATATTTCCAGCAGGCGGGCAACCTCTTGGATACGGGCGGTAAGTGCTGGTCCGCGCGGATCCAGCAGGCGGGCTCTGTCAATGATGCGTTGTGCCTCGCTGTAACGCCTGTCGGACGAGAGGCGGTCCGATTCGGCAGATATCTTCGCCAGTGTGGCAATGGTGCTGGCCTGCTCAGTGGCTCTCTGCTTGCCTGAGCGGGCGAACTGGATGTTGGCATCCAGGTCCAGAATGCCCTGGTAGGCGTCAGAGGCGGCCTGCCAGCGCTCCTCGCGCTCGGCGTTCTCGGCTTCTGCTCGCAGGCGTGTGATGTGCGCGAGTTCCGCCTGATCGGCGGTCTGCTGTAATCCGCCGAGTGCGATGGCGTTGCCCGGATCGATTGCGAGTGCCCGGTTGAATGCCGTCTTCGACTCGGAGAACTGCTTACGATCCAGCGCCTCGAAGCCCCTCGAGAGCTGGGTTTGCAGCTTATGCTCGTTCGAACCGCGGCGTGCGTTCGTGATGAAGGTGACAAGTCCAGGTGTCGACGGATCGAGGGAAAGAATGTTCTGGTAGATGGCGAGCGCCTCATGCCACTCGCCCTGCAGCTCATGATTGCGCGCGGAGCGTAGTGCGGCAAGAATTTCCGGGATGAGAGCAGCCCGGCGCTTCGCCTCCAGCGCTGCCGTGTTTTGCGGCTTGATCGTGAGTGCCCGCACTATGGCGGCGTCGGCGGCTGCCTGATCCCGGGCATCAATGGCCGTGAGCGATGCTGCGAGGGCTGTGTCGAAGCGCGTCTGCGCCTGTGCGATGAGCACACTGAGCGCTTCCCTTGCCCGCGCGTAGCTGGCGATTGCCGCATCAAAACGTTCAGCCACGAACGCTTCGTCACCCACCTGCGCCAGTAACCGGGCCTCATCGTAAGACCCGGCGGCCCAGGCGCTGACGTTGAGTTCGTTGTTGAGCCGCAGTTCGAGTTCCACGAACTGCGCGAGCTGTTCCTGTGCCTGCGCCCTTGCCTGTTCGCGCTGCAATTGCTGGTAGGGGGGCAACCGATCGTTGGCGCCGGCACGCTGCGCCGGGACGGGTGCGCTGGTAACGTCCACCGGGCTGTCGTGGCGTTCCACGACGAGGCGAGGTGCATACTCGAACAACAGAAAAGTCAGCACAATGGCGGCCAGGAGTGCTGCGAACGGTTTCCATCTCGTTTGTTGGCGTTGCGGCCTTTGCGCAATAGCCTCGTCGCGGTGCGAGAGCGGAACCCGGCGCGGTTCGATGACATCGGATTCATGCATGCCGGTCAGGACGGTTCTGCTGACACGGCGTCATCATCGATGGCGTCGTCGGGGGCGGGCAGACCGAGGTCCTCGAAATAGAATCTGTGCAAAATGCGCCGCAATTCCTGGTACTGCTCCTCAACGGTGCCCTGAAGGCGCACGGTCTGGTTTTCCAACTCGATGGTGTGCGCAACGACCTCGGCCTCGGCTGACACTCCTAGCTCCTGTAGTACTTCGGCGTGCATTTCGGCTTCATTGCGGCGCATGACCGCGCTCTTGAGCAGCGCGGCCCCGGCGATGACAGACGTGAAGGCACTGGCGTCGACGTAGGCGTCGCTGCTCTCATACATAGCGGCCGCGCCGCCGACCAGCGCCCCGACGCCCGCCATGGCCCGTCGGCGAGACTGTTCCCTCAGTTGGCGGTAGGCGATGGCTTCGGCGTAGGTGGAACGTCGCCAGTTCTGATAGCTGTCGTACATGTTGCGATGGAAACTCGCGTAGTACTCATCGAGCGTATCGATGAATAGGTATTCGCGCTCACGAACCCGGCGTACGCGCGACAACATCGGATCGTCAGCGGCGGGCAGACGCTTCAGCACGAACTCTCCACCGGGGCCGGTGTCCACGTGCGTGGCGAACGCATCGGGAGCGAATTCGCGGGCAAACTTCATTTCCGCAGTGGCGCGGATCCCGGTGATCTCCTCGTCGGTGAGGGACTTTCTATAGGCGAGCATGTCGTCGGCCAGACTCTTATAGATACTCTGAAACGGATCGATATCCAGGGGCACTATGGCCTCATAAGCGTACTTGCTGGCGAGGGCCGAGTACCGGCGTGTGAACCACTGCGTTCCCCGGGCGTCGGTTACCGTGGCTTCGAGCGTCATGGCCTCGCCATTGGACGAGATGATCCTGCCGGTAACGACGACGTCCACTGCATTGGTCGGTCTGGGAATGACCCGTACTGCCCCCCAATTACCAGTGCTCTGCAGGAGATTCTTGGCGAAGTAGGGTATGTAGTTGGCCTCTGCGCGCCGGATATCGGGCTGGACCAGCTGTTTGACCTGTTCGTCGAAGGTCTCCGGCACGTTTGCGTCGAATATCGTCACACCGATGTCGAGCAGGTGCGCCTCGGCCTGCACCGCATCGAACTGCTCGGGCGGTGTCATGTCCACCGTGCGCATTTCCTGGGTCACACACCCGTACAGCAGCACACACGCCATTGGAAGGAGCCTGTTCATTGCCTTCTCGCCGTCTCCTGTCATGGCCCACCGCAGCTTCTTCGGCCGATACGCCTGCTTGTGCTCTGCGCCGTTAGACATCTATTGTGTCAGCGCCCCTTGTAGCGTCGATACTCCTCCCAGAGTTTCTCTTTAAGCTCCGGGTCGGTTTCCTGCATGGCGGCCTCTCGCAGCTGCCTGGCAATGATATCGTCATCGCGAGCGTCGGGGATGTCGTCCGGCACCGGACCACCGGGCATGCTGCCTGTTGCCGGAGGACGTGGTGCGCTCCGCCCCCGGGGTGCCGGGGTCGCGCGACCATCGTTGCCGCCCGTGTCGCCGGAATCCCCGGATCCACTTGGAAAACTGCCACTGGTATCAGTGTTCGAGCTGGCGACGCCGCCCCCGGTGCCCGGGCTCTCGTTGCTGCGACGCTCGATGGTCGCGCGTTCAGCCATGATCTCGCCGTCGATTTCCCCGAGTGCGGTCTCGAACTCTCCCTCGCCACCGGATTCGTCGGTCACTTGTCCGCCGCCGCCGTTTTCGGTCTGGGATTCACCGGGGGTGCCGGGAATCTCGTTACTGGTTTCCCAGCCTCCCGGAGCACCGGAGTCGCTTTCCCAGTCACCGTCTCCCTCCGCACCCTCTGAAGAGGGATCTGCGAAGGGTCCTCCCGGGCGTCCTGCGTTGTTGTCTTTGCCCTCGCCATCTGCCTTCGGCAGGCTACCGGTACCGTCCTTTTCGCTGTCACTATCACCGCTGTCCGGTCCCGGGGGAACCCCAGGTGCTGCTGGTGGTGCAGGTGCGTCGGGAAATACCCCGCCCCCCGGTGCACGGTCACCTCCCGGCGAATCTGGCATGCCGCTGGAAGGGGGTGGTCCACCGGTCTGTCCACCGGGCGCAGCCGGTGGTTGTCCGGAAGGGGAAGGCATGCCGCTGGGAGATGGGTTGCCCGAGCTGGGCGCGCCGCCCGATTGAGGCATCCCCGATGGGGATGGAGAGCTGGGTGGGGAGGGGGTACCACCGGGCATCGGCGAGCTGGTGGGGCTTGGAGGCATGGGCGGTTGCTGAGTGGGGCTGTTCATGGGCGTGATGGGCGCGCAGCCGGTCCACAGCAGGATACCGGTTGCCAGTGCCAGCAGTCCTGCAATTTGTTTCGGGAGCTTGTGCTTCATCTGTATCTCGACCATTGTCCAGCTATAACCAGCCAACCTCGCGCTCTGCGACCGGCGCGCTATTGGCTCGAGCATAGGCCATCGAGTATGAACGTAACCTGTACCGCCCCGAGATGCACATGACCTCACTCGCTGGTGGTCTCGGCGGAATTCTCCGCGAGTGTATCCGTCGCATCAGCCGGTACTTCCGGTGCCGGCTGATGGTTCTTGTGCGGAAAGTACCGGAAGTCGTGACGGAAGCGATAATCCTCGTACGGGTTCGGTACCCCCTCCACGAGCACGGGCCGGTAGCGTGCGATCTTCATTGCCTTGCGCACCCGGAAATCCATCAGCCCTTCGGGTTGCGAGGCGAGCATTTCCATGTTTTCCACTCGTCCGGTACTAGAGATGCGGAAGCTGAGATCCACAAAACCCGCCTGTTCTTTGTCACGTTTGTTGACGGCGGGTGGTTTGGGATCGGCAGGGACCGGAAAGTGCAGCAACATGGGCTCGCCGAAGAAGGCTGCGGCATCGCCTCCCAGCTTGTCGATCTCCTTGTAGACGTGCTCATAAAGCGGGAAGGCGCGCCGATAGCGCTCGAACATTAGATGCCAGTCGGCCAGATCGAGCATGGACTCCAGAACATCCATCGGCTCGCCGTCGGACTGTGATTGACGGATTTGGATGATTCGCTGCAGCGCGCGTTCGCCGGCGGGAAAGTTGTTGATGGTCAGCTGCTGGCGGTGAACCGCCGTGCGATTCGATGCGGTTACCGCCGGGTTGGAGATAGTATCCCTGGAACTGGAAACATACACCGGAGGAAACCTTTCCAGGCGGTACGTCCTCGCGATTCCTTCCAATGCGCGGATGGATTCTACTGCGTCCTGCTTTTCGTTGTGTTCGTAGATGAGCACGGCCCGCTCATAGAGGTTGCGGGCCGCAAAGATTTTGTAATTGGAGCCGTACCAGTCGGCCAGGCGGTAGATGCCCGGGAGTATGTCTTCGCTGTAGGTACCGTACACCCGTTGCAGGACATCGAAGGCGTACTCCTCGCGGTTGTTTGCCTCGGTGAGGTTGCCCATCACGCGGTATGCAACCGCTTCCTTGTACACCAGGGGAACCTGATCTGGCGCATGCAGTCCGGCGCTGACCCGGTTGACATGCACGGCACGGCCATAGTGCTCCACCGCCAGCAGCGGATTCCCGCGCCCCATCTCGATGTCACCGAGTTGTGTGAGCGGGCGAACCAGATCTTCATGGTAGCGGTGGTGTGCCGATTCGATGGCGCGTATGTAGCTTTCGAGAAAGATCCGGGCGTTATCGTACTCGGTATCGATGATGCTTTGATCTATCTGATCGAGAGGCGAGAGACGTTCGTCCAGGATGTCCTCCATGGTCTCGCCGCGTGCGTTTGCCGCATCCGGATGGGGCGTGGGGGCGGCTGCTTCGGTGACGCTGGAGGCTGTTGGTGAAGCAGCAGCCAGGACATTGGGTGCTACCAGCGCGGTATTCAACGCGAGCACGAGCAGGCCCGCGAAACGTGTGGCGTCTGCCATTGTCCGATCTACGCCGATCCCCGATGTCATCCGTATTTCCGCATCGTTTTCATGTCGATTCGCCGACGATCTCAAAGTGTGCCCCGGCCGTTCAATGATTGGACAGCTATATCCGGTGACGGTTCGAGTCTGCGAGGGGGATGGTAGCAAGTCAAGAATGGCCGTGGCCCACGTATTTTGGTGTTTGACAGCTAATCCGATACCATCGCGGCCGTCTGCACCCGAGCACGCGAATGGGCATACCTGACAGCGACCATGAGATCGATGCACGCGGGCTCACGTGCCCGGAGCCCCTGATGATCGTACGCCATAAGGTTCGCGAAATGTCGGAGGGTGAGATTGTATACGTGCGGGCAACCGATCCTTCCACCGAGCGTGATCTGGTCAGTTTCTGCCGGTTTCTCGGCCACGCGCTGCTGGAGAGCACCCGGAGCGACGGCCTGCTGGAATTCTGGATTCGCAAGGGCGGATAATGCCGACCTTCTATTTCGCCTATGGCTCCAACATGAACCCGGTAAGGGTGCAAGAACGAGGTCTTGCGTTCGTGTCGATATCACCCGCACGGCTGGCTGGTTTTCGACTGGTGTTCGACAAGGTGTCGGTTGCGCACCCGGGTAGATCGCACGCCAATGTCGTGTTTGCGCCGGGCGAGGTGGTCGAGGGCGTGTTGTATGGGCTCGAGGACTGCAGCGAGATCCACAAGATGGATCGCTTCGAGCGCGCGCCAATCAACTATGGCCGGGAGGTCGTCGTGGTGGAAAGTCGAGGCGCGAGGACGCCGGCGTGGACCTATTTTGCCAATCCAGCGGTGCGCACCCCCGGTTTGCGGCCGCCGCGGGACTATCTCGAGCATCTGTTGGCGGGTCGTGAGTATCTGAGCCGGGATTACTTCGAGTGGTTGTCGGCAACCCGGTGCGCGGATGACTGATCTGGAGATTGCACGTTTGTTCAACACGCTGTTCGCTCGCGAGTTTGCTACCGTGATCGTCGGCGGGGCATCCGAGCCAGCATACTATCCGGCTCACCGCGCATGCCGGCAAGCGCGGCTCGTGCAGTGATACGCCACCGCGAAGATTTCGCCGCCAGCGCGCTACACGAGATCGCCCACTGGTGTATCGCAGGTAGGGCTCGCCGGCAGCTGGTCGACTATGGATACTGGTACCGGCCGCCTCCGTGCAGCGAGGCCGAACAGCAGGTGTTCTACGCCGTAGAGGCGCGCGCACAAGCCCTCGAGCGGATATTCGCCGAAGGCTGCGGATGCGAGTTTCGAATCAGCCCAGACAATCTCGAGGTAGCCAATGTGGACGTTTTCGGCGCGGTCATCGATACCGAGACAGATCGGTTGAAGGTCTCGATTCTGGCCAGGGCACGCCGATTCCTCGACGCTGCGTTCGCGCTGCGCAGGGCGCAGGCGTCCCATGCGGTGGTGTCGAACGGGGAAATCGGGCGTGGCTGAACAAGTCGACTGTATCGTGATCGGGGCGGGAGTCGTGGGGCTCGCGGTAGCTCGGGAGTTTGCGCTCGCAGGGCGTGAAGTGGTCGTACTGGAACGAGCGGGGCTCATCGGCTCCGAGACCAGTTCACGCAACTCAGAGGTCATCCACGCGGGTATCTACTACCCGAGCGGCTCATTGAAAGCCAAACTGTGCGTGCTCGGAAAACAGATGCTGTATGAGTACTGCGAACTGCATCAGATTCCGTACTCGCGTTGCGGCAAGATAATCGTGGCCACGAACGAGGCACAGCGCGAGACCCTGTCCGGCTATCAGGCCCAGGCGAACGCCAATGGTGTCGGACCCTTGCGCTCGCTGAGTGCGCGGGACATCGTCGAACTGGAGCCCGAGGTATCCGCCTTCGCGGGACTCATGTCCGAGACCACCGGCATCCTCGATACGCACGCGTTCATGCTGAGCCTGCAGGGAGAAATACAAGCCCACGGCGGCACGATCGCCTTCAACACGGAAGTCGAGAGGTTGAGACTGGATAGCGGTAGTATCCTGGTTCAGACGCCCATGCTCGAACTGCGGTCTGATCATGTAATTAACTGCGCGGGGCTATGGGCGCCTGACCTCGCGCGTCATCTGGATGACCAGGCACCGGAGGCGTTCTACGCGCGTGGGCACTACTACACCTATTCCGGACGCCCTCCGTTCGGTCGACTGGTCTACCCCGTGGCGGAAGCGGGCGGCCTCGGTGTGCACGTCACCCTTGATCTCGCCGGGCAGGTGAAGTTCGGACCGGACATACGCTGGATCAAGGAGGTGGACTACGATTTCGACGACAGCCACCGGGGAGATTTCATCGCTGCCATTCGCCGCTACTATCCAGGCCTCGATGAGGGCCGCCTGCAACCGGGGTACACGGGCATCCGGCCGAAGATAGCAGGCCCGGGCGAAGGCAATTCCGACTTTCGCATCGATACGCCGGCCGAACATGGCGTGCCGGGCCTGGTGAATCTGCTTGGTATCGACTCTCCCGGACTAACGTCCTCACTCGCGATCGCTCAGTGTGTGCGCGAGGCGCTGCATGCTTGACGTGGGTCTGCTGGTAAACCCGATCGCGGGGATCGGTGGACCGGCGGGATTGAAGGGCAGTGACGGAGAAGAAGTGCAGGCGCGCGCCCGCGCGCGAGGGTACAGACCGCGTGCGGTAGAGCGTTGCGTACGATTTCTCGACGACCTTGCACAGCGTCTGGGGCCTGCACGATTGACGGAGATCGGCTGGATCACGCCCCCCGGAGTGATGGGTGCCGATCATCTTCACGAGTGGCCGCGTGTGACTTCGACCGGCATACCGGCTGCTCCCAGTAAAACCACCACCACCGCCAACACGCAATCGGCAGCTCATACCATCGTCGCTGCGGGTGCGGATCTGCTGCTGGTCGTCGGGGGCGACGGCACCATCCGCGACGTGATGGACGCCATCGGCACTTCGGTACCCATACTGGGTGTTCCTGCGGGAGTGAAAATGCATTCGGGTACTTTCGCCCCAACACCCCGGAGCGCTGCCGAGGTTGTCGCGAGGTTGCTCGACGGCGGGCTGGTCGCTGTCAGCGAGGTCGAGGTGCGCGATGTGGACGAGGTGGCACTGAGGGAGGGCAAGGTAGCGTCACGATTCTACGGTGAGGTGCTGGCGCCTACCCTCGGCGGCTATCTGCAGCACACCAAGGAAGCCGGTCGCGAAAACGAGTCGCTCTCACTGGTCGAAATCGTCGCGGATGTGATGGAGCGGACTCAGGAATTGGAAGTTCCCGTGGTTCTCGGCCCGGGCGGCACGGTGGCGGTAATCAAGAATGCGCTGGGTCTGGAGGCAACCTTGCTCGGGGTGGACGTGCTCTTCCCCGGTGGCGGTTCGAGGCTCGACGCCGATGCGGCGTTGCTCGATGCGCTCGTCCCCGACGCACCGGTGGCAGTGCTTAGCTTCACGCGCCGGCAGGGATTTTTGTTGGGCCGAGGCAATCAACAGCTGAGTTCGCGTTTCATCGATGCAGCCTGGCCGGAGCGAATCTGGGTAGTCGGTACGCGTACCAAACTCGCGAGTCTCGAAGGCAGACCACTGTTGGTGGATACCGACGACCCGGAGCTGGACAGGCGCCTCGGCGGCCTGGTCGAGATTACGGCCGGGTACCGCGACCGGCTTCTGCACGCTGTATCGGGCGCACCGTGATAAGCACTGAAGAGCAGATAGCCTTCGTCGTGGCTCATTGCCGCGAACGCCTGGACCAGCGGGCGGATGATCCCTGCAGGATGTTCCATGGACGCGGCCACTGCTACCCGGGACTCCAGGGGCTCACAGTCGATTGGTTTCCGCCTTACGTACAGGTTGGCGTGTTCAGGGACTTCATCATCGATGAACAGAAGCTGGCCGCCGCACTCGACGCATCGCTACCTGAACTGGATGGCATCTCGATTCAGTACCGGGACGGGCGCCGTACGCACAGCCGCACGCTTCGCGGCCACGTCCCCGAAGAGGTCGCGGTCTCCGAGGCCGGGCTACGATTCAGGGTGCGGTTGCAGCGCAATCAGAACGTGGGCCTGTTTCTTGACATGGCGCCAACGCGAACCTGGCTGTTCGAGCGCGCACGCGGTAAGCGGGTGCTCAATCTGTTCGCATACACCTGTGCCTTCTCGGTGGCCGCGTTGGCCGGCGGTGCATCGCACGTCGTGAATGTCGACATGAGTAAGCCGGCGCTCGCTTGGGGGCGCGAGAATCATGCGCTCAACGGCCAGGATCCCCGGCAGGTCACCATGTTGGGTCACAACCTGTTCAAGTCGTGGTGGAAGATACGCAAGCTCGCGCCGTTCGATATCGTGATCATCGATCCGCCGACCAATCAGCGGGGTAGTTTCAATGCTCAGAAGCACTCCGGCCAGATATTGAAACGGATTCCGGAATATGCGGCACCGGGTGCCGACGTGCTCGCCTGTCTCAACTCACCTTTTCTCGGCAGCGACTTCCTGCCCAATCTCATGCAGCGATGGTGTCCCCGGTGCAACTACAAGGGCATGCTCGCCAATTCGGCAGATTTTCCGGAGGCGCAGCCCGAACGCGGTCTCAAACAGGCGTTGTTTCGCTATGCGTGAAAGCCCGGTGGCCAGGTCAGGAGTACGTCACGCAACTGTGCGGGATGATGGCTCGACAAAGCATCGCGAAGGCTGAAGATAGCGCCCGGGACATACTACTGGCGATATTGATCCAGGAAGTGTCCCAGCTTCTTCAGCGCGGCTTCGAGTTCGTCCTCGTGCGGGAGGAAGACGATGCGGAAGTGGTCCGGATGCGGCCAGTTGAAGCCGGTGCCGTGCACGACGAGCAGCTTTTCCTGACGCAACAGATCGAGCGCGAACTGTTCATCATTGGTGATGTTGAAGCGCGCCACATCCAGTTTCGGAAATAGATAAAGTGCCCCGCGCGGCTTAACGCAGGACACGCCGTCGATCTCGTTGAGCATCTCCCAAGCCCTCAGACGCTGCTCATAGAGCCGTCCTCCTGGCTGGATAAATTCCTTGATACTCTGGTAGCCGCCCAGTGCAGTCTGAATGGCATGCTGGGTGGGTACGTTGGAACACAAGCGCATCGAGGCGATTATGTCGAGTCCGTCGATATAGTCCTCTGCCCGGTGCTTTGCTCCACTGATCACCATCCACCCGGTGCGGAAGCCGGCGACACGATAGCTCTTTGACAGTCCGCTGAGCGTCAGTACCAGTATGTCTTCGGCGAGCGTGGCGAACGGAATGTACTCGGCGCCGTCATAGAGGATTTTGTCGTAGATCTCGTCGGCGAATACCACCAGGTCTCGCGCCCGGGCGATGCGGGCTAGTTTTTCGAGCACGGCTCGTTCATACACGGCCCCGGTCGGGTTGTTGGGATTGATCACCACCATTGCCTTGGTGCGTGCGCTGATCTTGGTTTCGAGATCCTCGATGTCGGGCTCCCAGTCCGCTTCTTCGTCACACAGATAGTGAACGGGTACACCGCCGCACAGCCGCACAGCCGCACTCCACAGCGGGAAGTCGGGGGCGGGAATCAGCACCTCGTCACCGTCTTCTATGAGGGCCTGCATGGCCATGACCACGAGCTCGGAGACACCGTTGCCGATGTAGATATCTTCCACGTCGACACCCTTGATGCCGATCTGCTGGTAGTACTGCATGACCGCCTTGCGCGCTGGATAGATGCCTTTGCTGTCGCTGTATCCCTGGGAGCTTGGCAGGTTGTGGATCACATCGCGCAGAATCTCCTCCGGCGCTTCGAAGCCGAACGGCGCCGGATTGCCGATGTTCAGCTTGACGATGCGATGACCTTCTTCCTCCAGCCTGTGTGCTTCCTTGAGCACGGGGCCGCGGATGTCGTAGCACACGTCTTCGAGCTTGTTCGATTTGGTGATCTGCCGTACGCGGGGAGGTACCAGATCACTGACGGGTGTTGTGTCGTCGGGACTCGAAATCTGCGATGTCATGGTGTTTTCTTTCCAACCTTAGGGGAGAGCGCATACACTTCGCTGTCCCCGAAATATACCGGGATATCCTTGTCATGCCGCTCCTTGCGCATTCACCCCGGGCACGCCTGTTGGGGGATGGATCGGGCGGGCGAGTAGGTTAAGTAAATCAAAGGCTTAAGTCGAACGAAACGTGTGGGCTCAGAAAAATGGGTAAAGTGACCAAAACAGACGACGAATGGCGTGCCGAACTCACGCCGGAAGAATTCGAGATCACCCGCAAGGCGGCAACTGAACAAGCCTTCACTGGCGTGTACTGGGATACCAAGACCTCCGGTATCTATAATTGCCGGTGCTGCGACACACCGCTTTTCGACTCCGATACCAAATACGACTCGGGCTCCGGCTGGCCGAGCTTCCATTCGCCCATCTCCGAGGATGTGGTGGTCACTTGCGAGGATCGGAGCATGGGCATGCTGAGGCTGGAAGTACTATGCTCTGCCTGCGATGCCCATCTCGGACATCTGTTTCCCGATGGTCCGGAACCGACCGGCATGCGTTTTTGTATGAATTCGGCCTCACTGAATCTCGAATCGAAGGAAGGATGAACGTGCATCCAGGAGAAGTAGCGGCGAGTACGCCCGACAAACCAGCCTACACCATGGCTTCGACGGGCGAGGTAGTGACCTTCGCCGAACTGGAATCGGCATCCAATCAGGGCGCGCACCTGTTCCGCAGCGTCGGCCTCAAGCGTGGTGATCATGTGGTGCTGTTCCTGGAGAACCACCCGCGCTTCTTTCAGATCTGCTGGGCCGCGCAGCGTGCCGGACTCTACTACACGCCAATCAGCTACCGCCTGCAGGGCGATGAGGTGGAGTACATCGTCAATAACTGCGGCGCAAAGATGTTCATCACCTCCGCCGGACGGCTGGCGGTGGTGGAACCTCTGCTCGCGAGCATGCCGAACGTGGACGAGCACTTTGTTCTCGACGGGGAGGCTCCGGGATTTCAGTCGTGGGAGGCCGCGTTGCGAGAACAGCCAACGACCCCAATCGTCGACCAGTCCGAGGGCAGGTCGATGCTGTACTCCTCGGGGATCACGGGCTACCCGAAAGGGGTAAAGAAACCGCTCCCGGAAGGCGAATACGGGGGCGATACGGGGCCCAATCTGATGGCCGCTCTGTATGGCGCCACGCAGGATTCGATCTACCTCTCACCGGCCCCGTTGTACCACTCCGCCCCCCTCATGTTCACGATGGGGTTCCTGCGCAGTGGCATGCATGTTGTGGTAATGGAGAATTTCGAGGCGGAAGATGCGCTGCGTTGCATCGAGACCTACCAGATTACGCACAGCCAATGGGTACCGACCATGTTCATCCGCATGCTGAAGTTGCCGGAGGAAGTACGCCTGCGCTATGACGTCTCGCGCCTCCAGTGTGCGATACATGCCGCGGCACCTTGTCCGATACCCGTGAAGGAGCAGATGATCGAATGGTGGGGACCGGTCATTCACGAGTACTACGCGGGTACCGAAGGCAATGGATTCGTGCAGCTGAACTCCGAGGAGTGGCTGGCGCACAAAGGCTCCGTGGGCAAGCCGCTCGGCTGTGAGGTGCACATCTGTGACAACGAGGGAAACGAGGTCGACGTCGGCGAGTCAGGTACCGTCTTTTTCGGCGGTGGCGACGTGTTCGAGTACCACGACGATCCCGAGAAAACGGCTGGATCGCGGCATTCGCGTGGCTGGAGCACGCTGGGGGATGTTGGCTACCTGGATGAAGAAGGCTACCTCTACCTCACCGACCGTAAGCACTTCATGATCATTTCGGGTGGCGTGAATATCTACCCTCAGGAGGCCGAGAATATCCTCATCACGCACGAGGCGGTGATGGACGTGGCGGTGTTCGGCGTGCCGAACGACCAATTCGGCGAGGAGGTGAAGGCCGTCGTGCAGCCGATCGAAATGTCCCTGGCCGGAGCCGAACTCGCCATCGAACTGATGGATTTCTGCCGCGAGCGGCTTTCGCACATCAAGTGTCCGCGCTCGGTGGATTTTCGTGAGGAATTGCCGCGCCATCCCACGGGTAAGCTGTACAAGCGTCTGTTGAAGGAAGAATACTGGCTGGCGGCGGGCGGGTAACCGGGTCGCGAGCCAAGAGAGGCTTCAGCCACTAGTCTCTATTCAGCAGATTTGCGGGTGCGTACTGATCGGTCAGCACCCGTGCATTCCTGTCCCAGTCGGCGTCCCGGCTCATACTCGATGGATAGTCCTGGATATCGACGCCGTATGCGGACAGTGGCCGAGCGAGACGGGCGGCGCGTGTCCTCATCGTGGCGAGCTGTGGCAGCGCTCGGGTTGCTGCCAGGATGACGCGATTGGCGCTCTTGTTCAGACGCAGGTTGAAGAATTCGCCGAACACACTCGCGTAGGTGGCCGACTCGTGGTCATACAGGCGGCTCACGGCGAACGTGTTGGCCGCGAGCACGCCGCCGTGTGCCAACAGGGCGCGGGTTTCCTCGAGGTACTCGCGGGTCATGAGGTGTTCCGGTATGTAGTCGCCGTTGTAGGCGTCCAGCATGATCAGGTCGTAGGTTTCTCCACGCGATCCGGCGCGTTTCGTGAACACCCTGGCGTCCTGTGTGAACACTTTCAACACCTCGCTCTGCGCGAACCCGAAATACTCCTCAGCCACCCGGACCACTGCTGCGTCGATTTCAACGACGTGTACGATGGCCTCCGGAAGGAGTGCCGCGAGGGCCGTGGGCAGGGTGCCGCCGCCCAGGCCCACGACCAGGATGCGACGAGGTTGTGGATTCAACAACAGCGAAGCCATCATCATGCGCGTGTAGCTGAACACCATCTTCTTCGGATTGCGCTTGTTGATACACGACTGGTTGCGTTGGTCTCGCCGGATACTGAACTGCAGACAAAGCTCTGCCCCCCGCCGGTCGATGAGTATGGTCTGATAGAGCGAGCGCTCGCGATGAATGATCTCACCCCACACAGCCAACGGCAGGAGCAGAAGCGTTACGGCGAGCAGGAGACTACGCATCGCGTGGAGCCAGCCATGCCAGGGCGCCGAACAGAATCAGCAGCCCGCCGAGCAGGATGAGAATGGTGTTCATCTCAAGCCACAGCACGAAGTAGAAGCTGGTACCCAGGGTCCCGAGTGCGCTGCCGAGCGTGGAGACGAAGTACAGCCGGCCCGCGACGTTGCCCGATTCCTCCGTGGTCCGCACCAGCAGGCGGACGGAGTAGGGCGAGATCATGCCGAGAACCACGGTGGGCACCACGAACAGAAGGGCGGCGGCCAGAAGCGATCCGTAGCGCGGATCATCGAGAAAGGAGAAGACCCAGTTCATGATGTCTTCGGCGAAGTAGACCAGCGGCAGCATGCAGCAAGCCCCCGCCAGAAAGATGATGGCGAAGCGGCGAATGGAAGGATGGCTTAGCGAGGCTCTGCCGCCAAGCAGGTATCCAAATGAGAGAGAGAGCATGAACACGGTGATAATGCTGCCCCAAACGTAAATACTGTTGCCGAAATACGGGGCCAGCAAACGCCCGCCAAGTAATTCGAGGGACATGATCACGAAGCCCCCAATGAAGGCGAGGACATATATGAGTGCCGTCAACTGCCGGGATTCCTGCTGTAAATCATGCCTGGTTCCTGATTCTGTGAAAAAGTGGCCGCGAGTTTACAAATTGGTTTAACTGGTTCACAACTCAGTCGTTGTGAAGAGTCGGTACCGATTGTCTAATACGCACGCGACAAGCATGCAAATGGACGGCGACTTGAGAACTCATACCCACCTTGAGCGGCTGGAAGCCGAGAGTATCTACATAATGCGTGAAGTCATGGCCGAAGCAGAGAACCCGGTCATGCTCTACTCGGTTGGAAAAGATTCCTCGGTGATGCTGCACCTGGCATTGAAGGCGTTTTACCCTTCCAAGCCCCCCTTCCCGTTCCTGCACGTCGATACGACGTGGAAATTCCGCGAGATGATCGAATTCCGCGATCAGCGCGCCGAGGAACTGGACATCGGACTCATCGTGCACATCAACGAAGAAGGCGTGCAACAGGGCATCGGCCCGTTCACGCACGGCTCGCAGGTTCACACGGACGTCATGAAGACGCGGGCGCTCAAGCAGGCGCTCGACAAGTACAAGTTCGACGCCGCTTTCGGGGGCGCGCGGCGCGACGAAGAAAAATCGCGCGCAAAGGAACGTGTTTTCTCGTTCCGCAACGCACAACATCGCTGGGACCCCAAGAATCAGCGTCCGGAACTGTGGGACCTCTACAACGGTCGCGTACGCAACGGCGAGAGTATGCGCGTATTCCCGCTGTCCAACTGGACCGAACTGGATATCTGGCAATACATCTATCAGGAGAACATCCCCATCGTGCCTCTGTACTTCGCGAAGATGCGGACGGTCGTTGAGCGGGATGGAATGCTCATTCTGGTGGATGACGACCGCCTGCCGCTGGGCGAGGGCGAAGTGCCCGAGAAGAAGCTCGTGCGCTTTCGCACACTCGGCTGTTATCCGCTGACGGGTGCGGTCGAGAGTAGAGCCGACGATTTGCCCGGCATCATCCAGGAGATGCTGGTCGCGCGCACCTCGGAGCGGGAGGGACGGGCCATCGACCACGACGAATCGGCCTCCATGGAGAAGAAAAAGCAGGAAGGATATTTCTAGTGAACGCGAGCATAGAACAATATCTCCAGGAGCAGGCGGCCAAGACCACGCTGCGTTTTCTGACCTGCGGCAGTGTCGACGACGGCAAGAGCACGCTCATCGGCCGTCTGCTTTACGATTCGAAGCTGATATTCGACGACCAACTCGCTGCGCTCGAGGCCGATTCCAAGCGTGTCGGTACTCAGGGACAGGACATCGACTTCGCCCTGCTCGTAGACGGGCTTGCAGCGGAGCGTGAACAGGGCATCACGATCGATGTCGCCTACCGCTATTTCGCTACCGACAAACGCAAGTTCGTCGTCGCCGACTGCCCCGGCCACGAGCAATACACGCGCAACATGGCAACGGGCGCATCGGGTGCCGATCTCGCCGTCATGATGGTGGATGCGCGCAGGGGTATCCTGACGCAGACCAAGCGACATAGTTACATCGTCTCGTTGTTCGGCATCAAGGAGGTTCTGGTCGCGGTCAACAAGATGGATCTGGTCAATTACGACGAGTCCATTTTCCGCATCATCGAGGAGGAATACCGTGAGTTCGCCTCCGGACTCGCGGACGATGCGAACATTGTCTGCGTGCCTATTTCTGCCCTCAAAGGCGACAACATCACCGAAGCGTCCCGGGCCATGCCCTGGCACGACGGTATCACGCTCATGGATCACCTAGAGACAGTGGACGTTGAGCCGGGGGAGGAAATCCACTCGTTCCGCCTGCCCGTGCAGTGGGTCAACCGGCCCAACCTCGATTTTCGCGGTTTCAGCGGCACCATTGCCGGCGGTGTCGTGCGTCCGGGCGACGAGATCATGGCGCTGCCTTCCGGTCAATGTTCCAAAGTTGAGCGTATCGTGACAATGGACGGTGATCTCGAGCAGGCCACGCGCATGGACGCCGTGACGATCACGCTGGAAGACGAAATCGACATCAGCCGCGGCGACGTCATCTGCGCGGCGCAAGATCCGTTGCAGCTCACCGATCAACTGTCGGTGCACCTGCTGTGGATGCATGACGACGAACTGTTCCCCGGACGACAGTACTACCTGAAATCGGGCAATCGCACGGTGTCGTGTGTCGTGACCGATCTCAAACACCGTGTCAGCATCAACAGCCTCGAGAATCACGCGGCCAAGAAATTGTCGCTAAATGAGGTGGGTGTCGCCAATGTCAGCCTGAGCGACAAGATCGCTTTTGAGCCTTTCGGCGATAACCGAAGCCTCGGCAGCTTCATTCTGATCGATAAACAAACCAATGGCACCGTAGGCGTGGGCTTGTTCGATTTCTCGCTGCGACGCGCCGACAATGTGGTCTGGCAGGTGCTGGACGTGAACAAGAGCCGCCGATCCGATCTCAAACACCAGAAGCCGTGCGTAATCTGGATGACGGGTCTTTCGGGATCCGGCAAGTCGACCATCGCCAACATTCTGGAAGGTCAGCTGCATGCCATGCACCGTCACACGTACACGCTCGACGGAGACAATGTACGCCACGGTCTTAACCGGGATCTCGGCTTTACCGAAGCCGACCGGGTGGAGAACATTCGCCGTGTCGGGGAGACGTCCCGGTTGATGGTGGACGCGGGCCTGATCACCATCGTGGCCTTCATCTCGCCCTTCCGCACCGATCGTCGGATGGTACGCAATCTCATGGATGCAGGGGAATTCATCGAGGTGTTCGTGGATACGCCGCTGGAAGTCTGCGAGCAGCGCGATCCGAAAGGCCTCTACCGCAAGGCTCGGGCCGGTGAGATCAGCAACTTCACCGGTATCGGTTCGGATTACGAACGCCCCGCGCATGCCGAAGTGCACCTGCATACCGAGGACATGAGCCCGGAAGACGCCGCGGCTCAGGTCATGGCCTATCTGGAAGAACGCGGTATTCTAAGCAGCTGAACGCCTTTGCGGTGACAGTCGCCGTCGCCTGCCTGAAATGACCGGCCTATGGCCGGTTATTTCACTTTGATGGGTTTGGTTTACCATCTGGGTCGGCTCGACTCGATTCGAGCACCTATTGCCTGAAACCCGCAAGAGGAGCCGCGCACATGCATATCGGTGTCACGCTGCGCAATATGGGGCCGCAATCCTCGCCAGAACTGTTTACCCGCGGCGCACGCGCCGCCGAAGACAGGGGGCTGGAGTCGGTCTGGATCACGGATCACATCGCGATACCCCCGGACGATGCCGAGGGCAGCGGCGGGCGCTATCTCGACCCGCTGGTGGCGCTCGCCGTACTGGCCGGTCACACGCAACGTATCAAGCTCGGCACCGGTGTGCTGATTCTGCCGTATCGAGCCGCGTTACCGACGGCGAAACAGATCGCCACGCTGCAGGAACTATCGGGCGAACGGCTGGTGCTCGGGGTCGGAATAGGCTGGATGGATCCCGAGTTTCGTGCTCTGGGCCTCGACAGACACAGGCGTGGCGTGGACTCAGACGAACGCCTGGCGTTTCTCAGGGCCTGCTTCGCAGACGATGTCGTTCAGGCCAACGGGCAGTCGTTTTTATTCAAACCACGCCCGCCACTACCGCCGGTGCTGGTTGGCGGACGCGCACCCCATGCATTGCGTCGAGCCGCACGCTACGGAGATGGTTGGTTGCCGATGGTGCGCTCTCCCGAAGACCTGGACCCCTGGCTAGACCACTATCGGGAAGAGACGAATCGCCTCGACCGGCCACCCGGAACAATCACCGTCATGAGTGGGCTACCGCTGCACGATCGGGAGGCGAGTTTGACCGCACTCGACGAATACCAGCGCCGGGGAGTGGAACGGTTCGTGTGCGGCGTGCGCTACGACGATTTGGATCAGTATCGCGCCGCCCTGGACGCTCTGGCTGAAACCGGGGCTGCCAGGGGTTGAAAATGGTCCTGGTTAACCCAAGGAGACTTCCTGATTCTGGTGGCGCGGGTCGCGTACTGCCAGTAGTACGGTCACGCCACCGGCGAGAAGACCGAGGGTCCCGGCCAGTTCCGATGACGAGTTGGCCAGCGCGATGCGCAGCGGCAGATCGTGGCGTTGGCCGAATTCGAGTGTGAGATTCACGCAGGCGTTCTGAAAACCCTGGGCCGCCGCTCCGATACTGGCGAATACGACCAGAGTAGGAATCAGATGCTCCGAACCGAGCAGTGCCATGGTGGCAACGACCCAGAGGCCACTGGCGATGAGGAATACGTTGCGAAAGCCACCCCGGTCAGCGATGGCGCCCCACACCAGATTCGAAATGGTAGCGGCCACGGTAAAGGCGATGGTCAGCAGTGCCAGATTCTCACCGGTGAGACGCACGTTTCTGGCGACGTACAGCACATAGAATGGCATCGCCAGGCGCCCCGTCGTCGCTATACTTCTGGCCAGCACGTAGCGTGCGAATTCCGGTTCGTCCCGGAGTAGTTGCGGCACCTCGCGTAAGCGCCGAAAAAAAGGCGCCTGTTTCCGCAACCTCGGTGGCACGGACTCACGCATCATGACCAGCATGGTGAGGCCGGCCGAGGTCAGGACGAACGCCAGTAAAAAGATCGCGGAATATCCGCTGATCGTCGGCTCGTCACCGAGAAAATACTCGCCTCCCAGGAATGCGACGATCGCCGAGATGATCCCGGCGAGGAAGTTGCGCATGCCGGTCAGGCGGCCGCGCTTGGACACGGGTATCACCTTCGACATGAGGAAATTGAATATCACACCCTGCATGCCCTGCATGCCCTGCATGAGCCCGTAGACGAGTAACGCGACGAAGATGGCGGCGAGCGCCGGACCCGGCGCCAGAAAGAATCCCGCGGCGGCTATGGCAAGTACACACAACCTCATCGCGGTGCCAGTGACGAATCCCACCGGCAGCACCTTTTCCCTGTGTTCGATGATGCTCGCCCCGAGCAGCGGGGTCAGCATCATGCCGAAAGACTGCAGCGCCATGGCGGCGCCGACGGCCGTATCGGAGCCCCCGGAGATCAGCAGTATGAAGGCTGGCAGGAAGGTCGGGGCGTTGAGCAGACGAAAGCCGGTCTGTCCGAGCATGCCGTGTAAAAGATGAGCCGTGAAATTGCGTGTGAGATCGCGTTGGACGGAGATCTGGTAGCGCTTCTCGGCGCGGCGTTCGACACGAGAGCGTTGATTGTCGTGCGTCACGCACCCATCCGCGCCAGGACGATGCGGCCGCAGACGTGGCAACGTGAGACGTCTCTCGACCAGGCAGCCGGTCGGCTCTGTAGTTTCATTCGGAACGAATTTATGGAGTTATGGAATTTTGTTAAGGCTGGCACAGTTTCCACACGAAGTAGCGTCGATGATGCTCGTTATCCACTCAAGCCGCACACATCGACGAGCAGAGTCGTATGGACGTATCAAGACGCAGTTACCCCGATCAGTTCACCGGCAGTTTCGACCTGCTGCAGGTCGTGATTCCACGCATGGAAATCCTCGCAGAGATGGCTACCCGTGGTGAGCAGGTGGCGCTCAACGATGTATGTCTGGCCGTGGCGGTCGTGGCGGATGCCGTGGCCAATGCGCAGGCCAGTGCCCCCAGCACACGCTGAGCCGTCTCAACGCGGCCTTCGCGAGACCACGGCGGTTTACTTCCCCTGCCAGTTGGGAGCACGTTTCTCGGCAAACGCTTTCGGCCCCTCGACAAAGTCTTCACTCTGCACCATGGCCTTCACCGAGTCGTACTGCACGGTCATGGATTCTTCCAGTCCCACATCGAGACTGCGATAAACCACGTCCTTGCTCGCGCGTATGGACAAAGGCGCGCACGCGGCGATCTGACCGGCCCAGTCGAGGGCTGCTTCCATCAGCTGTTCGTGCGGAACGACATCGTTGACGAATCCCAGTTCCTTGCCTTCGCCAGCGGTCACGTGACGGCCGGTGAGAATCATGCCCAGCGCACGCTTGCAGCCGATCATGCGCGGCAGACGGTTGAGCCCACCTGCGAGCGCGGCCAGCCCTACCTTGGGTTCCGGCAGTGCAAACAGCGCTTTCTCCGAAGCGATGATGAGGTCGCATGCCAACGCGATCTCGAATCCACCACCCATGGCCACACCGTTGACGGCCGCGATCACGGGCTTGGTGAGATTGAACCGTGAGGTGAGACCTGCAAACCCGCGGGGCATGGGAACGCGCTCACCGCCTTCGGCCTGATAGCGCAGATCGTTGCCTGCACTAAAGCCGCGCCCCGCGCCCGTCACGATGGCGACCCACATGTCGTCATCTGAAGCGAAGTCGTCGAATACCCCGCCGAGTTCTGCGTTGGCTGGTGGATGCAATGCATTGAGTCGGTCGGGGCGCTCCAGCGTCACGGTCATGATGTGGTCGTTCTTCTCGATACTGCAGAATTCGGGCATGTCGGCTCCCTACTGTGTTTTATCCGGTGAGTGTAACTCCGATGGCGTCGCGTCGCCCCCGCTGCCTCGCCCGGCGATGTGTTCGATCACTGCCGATCCAATGAGATCACCCTCGACGTTCACCGCCGTGCGGAAGGTATCCAGCGGCCGTTCAATAAGCAGCAGTATGGCGATGGCTTCGAGCGGAATGCCCACTGCCAGCAGTACCATCTGCATACCGGCGAGCGAACCGGAAGGAATTCCCGGCGCACCCACTGATGCGAGCATCGCCAGCAGGAACACGGTGACCGTGCCCACGGCACCGAGTTCGATGCCGAAAAGATAGGCGAGGAAAACCGCTGCCATACCTTCGAACAGTGCGGTGCCGTCCATGTTGATGGTCGCGCCCAGGGGCAGCACGAAGCTGCGCACGCTCGGTCCCACGCCGAGTTCGCGCTCGGCACATGCCATGGATACGGGTAATGTGGCCGCACTCGAAGAGGTTGTGAAGGCCACCATCATGGGCTGCGTGAGCCGGCGCAGAAGATCCCAGGGCGCGCACCTGATAACCAGTCCACCGAGCAGCGGCAGCACCACGACGCCATGCAGGAGCGTGGCGCCGAAAACCACTGCGGCGAAAGTCAGGAGTTGCTCCAGCAGATCCAGGCTCATCGACGAGGTCATTTCGTAGACGATGCCGATCACCCCGAGAGGGATCATCAGTACCGCCCAGGAGGCGAGTTTGTAGGTGATTCGAGTAATCTCGTGCACGACACCGGGTATGGCACTCTCGCGCGGCAGAATCAGCAGGCCGGCGAGCCCGATGGCCAGGGCGTTGGTGACGATGCCGAGTATGTTCAGATCGGCCAGCGCGGTGAATGGGTTGACGAGCATGGATTCGGCGAGAGAACGCAGAATTCCACTCACGCTGCCGGATTGTGTGTCTATCAGGGTGACGCCGCTCGTCGAAGGGAGATCGCTGAGCGGTGGCATTGCGCTCCAGGGGTGGACGAACAGCACTACGCCCAGACCTATAGCAATAGCAATGGCGGTGGTGCTGAGGTACCAGGTCAGAGTCACGGCGCCCAGCCGCCCGACGCGGCCGGATTCCTTCAGATTGAAGATGCCGGAAATGAGGGAAAAGAAGATGAGCGGAGCGATCACCATCTTCAGTGCGCTGAGAAACGTGGTCTTGAGAAAGCCCAGTACTCCAGCCAGCGCTTCGATGTCTGTGAACCAGTTACCCAGCACCCAGCCAAAGGCGGCGGCGAGGATCACGAATAGAGTAAACCAGCGGCTTTGCACGATCGAAAGCAGTCCTGTCGATGTGGATGATGAGGAGTCTCCATACGTTCGGCATGCATCGAGCCAACGCGCTAAGCTGCTGTTCGCCTATAACGCAGCCCGGGTCGGGCCGCCGAAACGAAGAGGGGTCTCCCAGGTGCAGATGACAATGCTAATGCGCCGGGCGCTGCGCGTCACGGGCTTTTGCGGCGCAGTTCTCGTACTGCTCGCCGGTTGCGACCGTGATGCCTACCAGCGCATGCGCGGAAACACCATGGGTACCTACTACGCCCTGACCATGCGCTGCCCTCAACCCATCGCCAGCAGCGACATCGAAGGCGTGCTGGACGCCGTCAACGCCGCCATGTCGACCTATCTGCCAACCTCGGAACTGTCGCGCTTCAATGACTCGGATAGTACCGACTGGTTCGAGGTGTCCGAACCGCTCGCCCGGCTCGTGGCCCTCGCGGGTGAGTTGTCGCGGCAGTCAGACGGTGCATTCGACGTCACCGTGGGACCGCTGGTCAATCTCTGGGGTTTTGGACCCGGGAAGCAGACTGGCTTTCCCGATTCCGTCGCACTCGAACACGCCCGTTCCGTAGTGGGCTATCAGCATGTCGAGGCACGCATCCAACCGGGAGCTCTGCGCAAAGACGAAGCTCGTGTATACGTGGATCTGAGCGCCATCGCCAAGGGCTACGGTGTGGACCGGCTACTGGATATGCTGGTCCGCGCGCAATGCACCGATGCCATGGTCGATATCGGCGGGGAGGTTGCCGTACGTGGGATTAGTCCATCCGGTAAGTCGTGGCGGATTGGCATCGAGGTGCCGGACGGCAGTTCCACCGTGCAGCGTGTGCTGGAACTCGACGATCGGGCCGTCGCGACGTCGGGAGACTATCGTAATTTCATCGAGCGTGATGGAGTTCGTGTCTCGCATACTATCGACGCCCGAACGGGTTGGCCGGTAAACCATGATCTGGCATCGGTATCGGTCGTCATGCCGGATGCGGCACTGGCCGATGGCTACGCGACGCTGCTGCACGTGCTTGGGCCCGAGGATGGTATGGCGTTTGCCAGGGAACGCGGCATCCCCGCGCTGCTGCTGCTGCGACGGGCGCAGGGCTTCGAAGAGCGGTATACTCCGTCGCTGGAATCCTACCTCGTGAACGCAACGCCATGACGCTCGTATTTGCTTTTCTGATCATGCTGCTCGTCGTCGCCGCAATGTCGGTGGGTGTTATGGCGGGCCGCAAGCCAATTTCCGGCAGCTGCGGTGGGCTCGCCAGCCTCGGTATCGATGCCGATTGTGAGATTTGCGGCGGCGATCCGTCGCTCTGTGACGGGCAGCAGGATTCGGTGCAGAGCTACGACCCCAGGCCCCGCTAGTTTTCTGCAACGACTTGTACAGCTTCAGTTTGCTGATTGCCAGTAGAGTCTCGGCGCCGGTCACGTGAGGTGGCTGGCACCATCGCTGGGTGTGCGCTACGCGTTTAGTGGCAACAGTGCGCTGGCGCTTGCCGAGTTCATAGCGGTCTGTGGCCTCGGACTGAGCGTGGCGGTCCTGGTAATCGTGATTTCCGTGGTCAACGGATTCGAACGCGAACTACGCGAGCGTATTTTTGGAGTACTGCCACATCTGTCCCTGTATGCGCGTGTGCCCATGCTGGACGGTGACGATGTGCGACGGGGCCTGGTCGAGCACGACGGCGTACTGGGTGCGGTACCTTTCGTGCAGACCGCCGCGCTGGTCGCTGCGGGCGATCGTGTGCAGGGCGTGTTGTTGACCGGTATGAGGCCTGATGAGTACGCCAGCGTATCGGATTGGTATCGCTACCTCGATCCAGGGCGCGTTAGCGAGGCGGGCGCGACCGGTGGTGTGCTCGACGATTCAAGCTTTGACATCGTACTCGGTGACGATGTCGCGAGGTCGCTCGACGTCGAGGCCGGCGATTCGGTTTCCGTCATCCTGCCGAGCGGCACGGTCACACCGGCAGGCGTATTCCCGCGGCAGAAAAGATTCCGCCTGGCGGCAATCCTGAATTCGGCATCGGACCTCGACGGACATGCGGCATACGTGCATCTGCGAGACGCTCAGAAACTGCTGCGGCTAGGAGACGGGATTCACGGTTATCAGCTGCGTCTCGAGGCATTTTTCGCAGCACCCGAAACCGGCCGGGTGCTGAGCGCGCAACTGGGACGCCAGCGTTTCGTCGCGCGCAGCTGGATGCACACACACGGCAACCTCTATCAAGCCATCGCCATGCAGAAGGTGACCATGTTCGTCCTGCTTGCATTTCTGGTGGCGGTCGCTGCGTTCAACCTGGTCTCGACACTGGTCATGGTGGTGGACCAGCGTGCCGCGGACGTGGCGATACTCCGAACCATGGGGAGCAGCCGCACTACCATTGTCGGGGCTTTCGTCACGCTTGGCATGCTGATCGCAGTCGGCGGTATCGGTATCGGCATTGTCTCGGGCACACTCATCGCCAACGCGCTGCCCGGATTGTATTCGTGGACCAGCACGACGCTCGAACTCGAACTCATGAGTCAATATGTCGTCAATTATCTACCGGTGGAGGTACGCAAAGCAGATCTGACCGGGATCGGGGTCACCGCACTCGTCATCGCCCTGTTGGCGACACTGTATCCGGTATTGCGCGCAGCACGCCTGTTGCCCGGCGAGGTGCTGGCCTATGAGTGAAGTGCTGAGCGCAACGGAACTCAGCCGCGGTTTTGTCCAGGGTTCTACTCGGATAGAGGTACTCCGGGGTGTGAGCTGCGCGATCGATCGCGGCGAGCGCGTTGCCATCGTAGGGCGCTCGGGCAGCGGGAAGAGTACGTTGTTGCACCTGCTCGCCGGGCTAGACGACCCGGACGAGGGGTTCGTGCACGTCTGTGGGGAAAACCTGACGAACGCAGGCATCGAATGTCGCGCTGCGATCAGAAACCGCCATATGGGCTTCGTCTACCAGCTGCACCACCTGCTGCCAGAGTTCAGCGCCGCGGAAAACGTCTCGATTCCGCTGCGCCTGCGCGGCGAGACGCGGAAAGGCGCGCTGCAGCGGGCAAGCCATCTGTTGCACGCCGTTGGTCTGGAACAGCGTATGACACACCGGCCGTCGGCGTTGTCCGGAGGCGAAAGACAGCGCGTGGCTGTCGCCCGTGCGCTTGCCGGGAGCCCGGATATCGTCCTTGCCGACGAGCCCACGGGCAACCTCGACCGCCAGAACGCACAACAGGTATTCGAACTGATGTGTCATCTGAGCGAAACCGAGGAAGTGGCCCTCGTGGTAGTGACGCACGACGAGGACATCGCGCGCAGCATGCACCGGGTGCTGCGCCTCTCGGACGGGAAACTCACCTGATGTCGGCAACGTCTCTCAGCCTGCAGATAGCTGCGCGGTACGTACTGCACAGCGAACGACGCTTCGCGCGGTTGGTGAGCTGGATTTCCTTCGGGGGGCTGTTCCTAGGCGTGCTCGTGCTGACCACCGTGGTCAGCGTGATGAACGGATTCGATGCCGAATTGAAAACACGTCTGCTCGGATCCGTACCGCACGTGATGGTGGTCGATGCCGATGCGCACGACTCACGGTTCGATGCCGTGAACGTCGACGGTGTCCTGACGCGTTACGCTTTTTATACGACTTCGGGCATGGTAGCCAAACAGGGAGGCGTGAATCCCGTTGCCGTGTTTGCGGCCGATCCAAAGGATGCGCGGCAGATGACGTCTATAGCGGCGGCCATGGTGTTGGGTGACCTCGGGGAAGCGCTATCCATCCCGGCTGGTGCCGTGCTCGGTGCCCCGTTGGCCAACCGCCTCGGTCTGTCTCCCGGTGATCCGGTACTGCTGATGGTTTCGCAGCCGGGTACGTCGGGAGTTCGGCCGCGACTCATGCGCCTGGTGTTGACGGGTATGTTCGAGCTAGGCGCAGAACTCGACTACCAACTTCTGATAACGCGTCGCGATGCATTCTCAAGCGAGCAGCGCGCGAGCACCGGCAGCGACGGGGTGCGCGTGCAGCTCGCCGACCCGTTGCGGGCGCCGGCGTATGCGCAACGCCTGCGTGAGATATTTCAGACGCATGAGGTTCTCAGCTGGACTGACAGCTACGGCGAACTGTTCGACGCCGTGCGCCTCGAAAAAGCCATGATGTTCCTGATCCTGTTGCTGGTCGTCGCGGTTGCCGGATTCAATATCGTATCCGGTCAGACCATGATGGTGCACGACAAGCGAGCCGACATCGCGATTCTGCGAACCATGGGGGCGAGTAACCGTACGATTCGCCTGCTGTTTCTCTGGCAGGGCGTCACGATTGCAACGCTCGCGATAGCGACGGGTCTCGCCGCCGGTGTGCTGCTTGCCATCAATATCGGAGACGTCGTCGCGGTCATAGAGCAATGGCTGGGAATGCGGATACTGGAAGGTACCTACTTTCTCAGGGTGCCGTCCCGGGTCATTGCCATAGATGTGCTGTTCATCGGTGCGGTGTCGTGGGTGTTGTGTCTTCTCGCTGCGTGGCTCCCGGTCCGGCGCGCCGCCGCCGAGAACCCCGTCGAAGCGCTTCACGGAGGCTGAACGCTCAGGCCTTCCTCGAATTACGGGCCGCGCGCCGCGCGCGCCATTGCCGGGCCACGGACAAACGCCAGGCTAGGTGCGCGAAGATGAAGCCGCTGACCCCACACACCCACCCGCAGATCAGACAGCCGACGAGCAGTGGGTAACCAATGGTGCCGACGTTCGAGAGTAGCCATTCGAAGGTGATTTCGATGACGCTGACTTCGATTTTCATATTCAGCAACCAGGCCCCCAGACGATAGGCGAAGTAGAACATCGGTGTGATGGTGATCGGATTGGAGATCCATACCAGGGCGACGCTCAGCGGCAGGTTGCAGCGTGTGACTATGGCCAGGAATACTGCCGGGATCATCTGGAAGGGTATCGGCAGGAACATGCAGAACAGGCCAATGAATGCGGCGCCCGCGACGGCCCGACGGTGAAGGTGCCATATCTGCGGATTGATCAGCCAAGATCCCAGCCAGCTCAGGTGAGGATGCTCACGCAACTTGGCTGAACTTGGCAGGTGCCGGCGGAGGAACTTCTTTGGCATAAACAGATTATGCACCCAAAGCCTGCCGAGCCTCACCTTGGCGCATCCGCAACGTACTGGTTCATCGTGGCCTGTTTATTGATCTTGAGTGGGTACTCGCTGCTGCGAGCCTACACGACAGCGCACACGGCCAGAGTAGCCGTCTGTGCGGAAGAGGAACTCCGTACGCTGGACCTCCGGGTGGATGAAGTGATGGCAAACGCCGGGCGCATGACGCGTATCGCGGCCACTGTGCTGGAGGAGCATTCAGTGCCCTGTACGGATCTCGCAGGTGCACGTCTACGGCTGAATTGGTATAGGGCTCCGGATAACCTGAGTGCAGCACAGGTGTGGCGTGTATCGGCGCGAGTACGCGAGCCGTGGGGATTTCAGAACCCCGGAGGATTCGACTACGAGCGCTGGCTGGTCGCCAACGGTTTCTCGGGAACGGGGTACGTGCGGCACGGGCAACTCCGCTGGCGAGAGGATGCGTCACTGCGCGAGCGCACCAGCGCTCGCATAATGCGCGCCATAGAAGCGTCTGGCGCTGCCCGGCCGGGAGCCCTTGCTGCAATCGTGGTCGGGCACAGCGGCGCTGTGGATAGGGAGACCTGGCAACTCCTGCGTACGACGGGCACCGTGCATCTGTTTGTGGTGTCGGGATTGCATATTTCGCTGGTCATGGGCCTAGGTGTCCTCGGGGGACGTCTTGCATCCCGAATATTTCTGATTTCGGGGCTTCCCCCGGGGCGGCCGCGGCTGCCGGTGGCGTGCTCGCTCGCGTCCGGAGCCGTCTACGCATGGCTGGCAGGCGGCTCCGTACCCACGATTCGCGCATACTTCATGGCGGTTGCCGTCACCCTGGTATGGGTCGCGGGGCGACGGCTGGCACCATGGCCGGTGTTTCTTCTCGCCATCACGATGGTCGTCGGCGCAATGCCGTTGTCGGTATTCACGCAAGGCTTCTATCTCTCATTTGCCGCGGTAGCCGTGCTGGTTACCTTCTTCTCTGGTCTGTGGCCTCGCCCACGCTGGTTCACCGGCTTGCTGCTGGCCCAACTGGCGCTCTGGATCGGTATGACGCCATGGGTAGCGGCGTGGGTAGGGGAGGTGCCTGTTGGATCAGGCGTAGCCAACCTGGTGGCTGTACCGGTCGTCTCCCTGGTCGTGGTGCCAGCTGCGCTGCTGGGCGCAGCGGTGCTACCGGTCGATACGTGGGCCGCCCATACCCTGCTATGGGTGGCCGGGATGGTGCTGGATGTGCTTCTGGATATCCTGCGGGTGTTGCAGGGTGTACACATCGCGCACGTGGGACCCGGGATGCTGGCATTCACGGGTTCGACAACCGCCGCTGCACTTGTGCTCGCGAGGCCACAGCCGTTCTTATTGCTGCTGCTAGCACCGTTGTGGCTGCTATGGCTATTGCCCGGGCAGTTGATGCCCGGACCGGGGGAGGTGCGTGTCACAGCACTCGACGTTGGCCAGGGCAGTGCGGTGCTGGTGGATACGCACAAACACCGGCTGGTTTATGACACCGGCGCGCGCTACGCATCCGGATTCGACCTGGGTGAGGCAGTGGTGGTGCCGGCACTCGCTGCAACGGGATCGCGGCAGGTAGACGCCCTGTTAATCAGCCACGGTGACAACGATCATGCGGGAGGCGCGGGCGCGATAAGAGACAGGTTGCCAGTCGCACGAACACTGGTGCACGAGGATTGTCGCGCTGGCCTGTCCTGGACCTGGGATGGCGTGAAGTTCTCGGTCGTGTACCCCGGGCGGGCAGTACGTGCGAGTGGCAACAACCAGCTTTCATGCGTTCTCGCGGTGGACGCCCCCGGAGGACGGACGCTGCTGACCGGGGATATCGACAGGAGTGTGGAAATCGCCATTCTCGACGTTTTGCCAGCAGGAATCGATGTCCTGCTTGTTCCACATCACGGCAGCCGGAGTTCTTCGTCAGTTCCGTTCATTGCACACACGAAACCTCGATTTGCGTTGATCAGCGCCGGCCGCGGCAACGCCTATGGGCATCCGCACGCCACGGTGGTCGAACGCTATCTCAAGCGTGGTTCAGCGGTGTGTGTAACCGCGCAGCGCGGAGCCCTGCAGTGGTATTCGCGACAACCGCAGCGCATCAGGAGTTGGCGCAACGAGTTGCCGACTTTTCTGAATGGGGCGCCCGGAGGGGAAGAGGGCTGTTCGAAAACGGTAAGTGTCCGGCAGGTTCCGCTAGATTAGGGGTGGGTATCCGGCGTCTGCTTCAGGCTGGTCAATAATTCGTAGCTTAGATCGCGCTGACGCGTGCTCATGAACGTCAACTCGTCCGCCTGGTGTGGCCGACTCAGCCAGCGCAGGGAAGAATACGGGCTGTTTTGCGGCAGTTCTTCCGGGCTAGCGCTACAACGAAACAGATGCGTGAGTTGCAGCACGGCGGCTTCGGGCAGCTCCACTTCCGGCGTGCTGCTCACCGCCAGCGTACGCTTGAAGCGCATCTGGGCGATGCCGAGTTCGGCAGCGATAGTCGCGCCCAACGCATCCTCCCAGTCCTTGCCGACGACCAGATAGGTGCCGGGGTAGCGCCATTTGCCATACTGATGAACGACCAGCAACTGGCGCTTCTCGTTAACGATTGCAGCGCTCTGGTGAACCTGAAAGTAGTCGCGGCCGATGGCCAGCTCATCGCGCACGCGCCGGACGCTCTTCCACAGGTGGCGGCTGATGACGGTGCTGAATTCGAGACCGACACCGTGTTCTTCCACTCGTACTATGGTGGCGTCTACGGTTGGCGTGGACTGGTGCTCTTCCTGATGGATATTCAGCAGCGTCAGCTTGACCTTGGCGCCCGTAGTCAGCGCGGTGTCCGGCAGATCGAGAAAGACTCCGCCTTCGGAGATGTCTCGCGCAAGCGCTCTGACCGTGCCTATGGTTGGGTGGGTCAACTCCACCAGCAGTGGTATCTGTATGCGCGGGTATTTGCGTTTCTCCATCACCGTCTGTTTACCTTTTTCTCGCCACCCGTGTACCTGGAAGCGTCAGTTCGGGTTTGCGCGCAGCCCACCGGCGCCTCGCAGCGGCAAACCATTGAAATCCTCCGGTATGGCCGCATTGTAGCAGCAGTCCAACAACTTCGAGGTGGCGGGATGCGGCCCGACAAAATGACAAGCAGGCTGCAGAACATGCTGGCAAACGCGCAGTCCCTGGCGTTAGGGCGGGATCACGCCTCTCTGGACACCGTCCACCTGCTGGCCGTGCTGGCAGAACCGGGTCCGGGTTCCGTGATGCCACTGCTCACACAAGCGGGTGGCCGCGCAGCGCAGATTTCCGACGGTATCAATCAACGGCTCGATGCTGTGGCCACGCTGAGCAGCCCAACCGGCGAGATAGCGCCGACACAACAACTCATGCGTACCCTGGGGCTTGCGGACAGTTTTGCTCAGAAGGCGGGCGATTCGTTCGTGTCCAGCGAACAGGTATTAAGAGCCATGATGCAGGACGCATCGGTGAGTGCGATGCTCAAAGAAGCGGGGATCGACGTTACAGCCCTCGAGAAAGCAGTCGGGACCGCACGAGGAGGAGAAAACGTGAACGATCCGAACGCTGAGGAACATCGTGAGGCTCTGTCGAAATACACCATAGACCTCACCGAACAGGCTGAGCAGGGCAAGCTCGATCCGGTAATCGGGCGTGATGACGAAATCCGCCGCACCATTCAGGTACTGCAGCGGCGTACCAAGAACAACCCGGTTCTTATTGGCGAACCCGGCGTCGGCAAGACAGCCATCGTCGAGGGGCTCGCGCAGCGCATCCTCAACGCTGAGGTTCCAGAGGGCCTCAAGAACAAGCGTATCCTCGCGCTCGACATGGGCGCGCTAATTGCCGGCGCCAAATTCCGCGGCGAGTTCGAAGAACGCCTGAAGGCCGTACTCAAAGAACTGTCCAAGCAGGAAGGCAACGTGGTGCTGTTCATCGACGAACTGCACACCGTAGTGGGTGCGGGCAAGGCGGAAGGCTCGATGGATGCCGGCAACATGCTCAAACCTGCACTTGCACGTGGGGAGTTGCACTGTGTTGGTGCAACCACGCTCGATGAATACCGCCTGTACATCGAGAAGGATGCCGCGCTCGAGCGTCGCTTTCAGAAAGTGCTGGTGGACGAACCGAGTGTCGAAGACACGGTAGCAATTCTGCGCGGTCTGAAGGAGCGCTATGAACTGCACCATGCGGTAGATATCACCGACCCTGCCATCGTGGCTGCGGCGCGACTCTCGCACCGCTACATCACAGACCGACAGCTGCCGGACAAGGCGATCGACCTCATCGATGAGGCAGCCAGCCGAATTCGCATGGAGATCGACTCCAAGCCCGAGGCCATGGACAGGCTCGAGCGCCGTCTCATCCAGCACAAGATGGAGGTGGAGGCGCTGAAGAAAGAGGGTGATGAGGCGAGCAAGCGCCGCCTGTCCGATCTCGAGGCGCTGGTTGCCGAAAGTGAGCGCGAATACGCCGATCTCGAAGAGGTGTGGAAGGCCGAGAAAGCGTCGCTAAAGGGTGCCCAGCACATCAAGGAGGAACTGGAAGCGCGCCGTGGTGAGTTCGAAGCGGCGAGGCGTGGCGGTGATCTGACACGCATGTCAGAGCTGCAATACGGCGTGATTCCGGAACTGGAACAACAGCTCGAAGACGCCTCTCGGCCTCAGGAGCATGAGCTGCTGAGAAACAGCGTCAATGAGGAAGAAGTCGGCGAGGTGGTTTCACGCTGGACCGGCATCCCGGTCTCCAAGCTGCTCGAGGGCGAGAAGGAAAAACTGCTGCACCTCGAGGATGCGCTGCACGAGCGTGTGGTCGGCCAGGCAGAGGCGGTGACACTCGTCTGCGACGCGGTCCGGCGCTCACGCGCCGGGCTCGCCGACCCGAATCGGCCGAATGGCTCCTTCATGTTCCTCGGGCCCACGGGGGTGGGAAAGACCGAGCTGTGCAAGGCAGTTGCCGAGGTTCTGTTCGACAGTGAGGAAGCACTATTGCGCATCGATATGTCGGAGTTCATGGAGAAACATTCCGTTGCCCGCCTCATCGGTGCACCGCCCGGCTATGTCGGTTACGAGGAAGGCGG
>DCWG01000005.1:43043-43648 GCA_002327525.1 Gammaproteobacteria bacterium UBA2168
GAAATCGAGAAAGCCCATCCGGACATATTCAACTTGCTGTTGCAGGTGCTGGACGATGGACGCCTCACTGACGGGCACGGCCGTACGGTGGACTTGCGCAACTGCGTGCTGGTGATGACCTCGAATCTCGGTTCCGAGGCTATCCAGGTGATGACCGAGAGCGGTGAGGTGGGACGCATCAAAGACACTGTTCTCGGTGTCGTGAGTCAGCACTTCCGGCCGGAGTTTATCAATCGCATCGATGACCTCGTGGTTTTCCAGCCGTTATCCCGGGAGGAAGTGGGATCCATCGCCACGATTCAGTTCGACATTCTGCGCAAGCGCCTCGCGGACCAGCAGCTCGACGTGCGGCTGGAAGACGCCGCGGTGGAAGCGCTGGTGGACGAAGGCTACGACCCGGTGTATGGAGCGCGACCGCTCAAGCGGGTCATTCAGAAGCGCGTCGAAAACCCGTTGGCCAGCAGAATTCTGGCCGGTGAATTTCCACCCGGTACCCTGATCGCGGTCAGCTACGCAGCCGGCGAGTACAGGTTCGCGGGCAATCCCGTGGTGATGGCGGAGAATGCGGCAGGATGATCCGTCACCGATATGGATATTGTATGTAT
>DCWG01000005.1:43959-44248 GCA_002327525.1 Gammaproteobacteria bacterium UBA2168
CACCGATATGGATATTGTATGTATATACAGTAGTTGGTACAGTAGCCGGCATGGATTTAACGCAGAGCAAGACCGAAGTGGCCGGTGGGATGTGTATTGACGACGGGCCACAGACACTGCCGTTGTTCGCCGATCTGACCGCCAACACCGGTAAAGGCGATCTGGCTGCTGATGGCCGGGCGGCGCTCGCCGGTGAGTCGACGGCACAAGGCCACCCCCGGTCTGCTACGGTGTCTTCTCAGGCATCCCTGGCTCATGCCCGTCGTGCTCCGCTGTTCCGCTCCAGAGC
>DCWG01000030.1:0-11148 GCA_002327525.1 Gammaproteobacteria bacterium UBA2168
GAGCAATCGATGCACTGCGCGAGCACGTGGAATATGTGCATTTCGCCTGCACCTCGGAGGACATCAACAACCTCGCATACGGACTGATGCTGCGCGATGCACGCGACCTGATTATCCTGCCCCAGACCGCGGCCCTCACCGACACCATTGCGCAACTCGCCAGCAGCACCGCGCGCCTGCCCATGCTCTCGAGAACCCACGGCCAACCTGCATCACCCACGACGCTGGGCAAGGAATTACGCAACGTCACCGAGCGTCTCTCGCGTCAGCGCGAACAGATCGCCGCGGTACGGATACTCGGCAAGAAAAATGGCGCGGTGGGCAACTTCAATGCACATACCGTAGCGTATCCGGAACTCGACTGGCCCGGGCTGTCCGCCGCGTTCGTCACGCATCTGGGGCTCGTACCCAATCCGTACACCACGCAGATCGAACCGCATGATTACATCGCCGAGTTCTTCCACGCGCTGTCACGGTTCAACCAGGTGCTGCTCGATTTCGACCGCGATGTATGGAACTACATCGCTATCGAGTATTTCACCCAAAAAACGGTGGAGGGTGAGACCGGATCCTCGACGATGCCGCACAAGGTCAACCCCATCGATTTTGAGAACTCCGAAGGCAACGTCGGTCTTGCCAATGCGCTGCTCGAACACATGGCTGGGAAACTGCCCGTCTCCCGCTGGCAGCGTGACCTCTCCGACTCGACCGTGCTGCGCTCCATGGGTGCTGCACTCGCGCATTGCGCCATCGCCTACCAGGCAACACTCAAGGGGCTGTCGCGTTTGCGGGTCAACGAGGCCGCAATACTCGCGGATCTCGACGCGAATTGGGAGGTACTTGGCGAAGCCGTGCAGACGGTGATGCGCAAGCACGGCATGCACGAGCCCTACGAACAGCTCAAATCAGCCATCCGCGGTAGGCGGCTGGATGAATCCCTGTACCAGGAGATTCTCGATACACTAAATCTGCCGCCCGCTGCTCGCGCGGAGCTCGAGGGGCTCACGCCCGCCTCTTACATCGGACTGGCCGCAGAACTGGCAGAAAAATGAAGGTTCACGTCACTCAGGTCTCATGGACCAGTCACAGCGAGCGCCTTCGCTCGATCAGGGGAACCGTCTTCATCGAGGAGCAGAACGTGCCGAAGGACCTCGAGTGCGATGGGGCCGATGAGGACAGCACACACTTTCTGGCTGTCAACGAGGCCGGCCTCGACATCGGTTGCGCGCGTCTCATGCCCTGCGGGCAGATCGGCCGTATGGCCGTGCTACCCGAGTACCGCGGCAACGGGACCGGCTTCGATCTGCTGCGCCTGGCCGTGGAGACAGCCGCCCGGCAGGGCTTCACGGAAGTCTTCCTGCACGCCCAGGATCACGCCGAGGCTTTCTACCGTAAAGCCGGATTCTGTCGTGTGGGCGACACTTTCGAGGAAGCTGGTATTGCGCACGTGAACATGGAATTAGCGCTACCGGTCCCATTCGACGGGAAACCGACACTCGTGAAGATCGGTACATCGACACCACCAGTGCATCCCACAAAACCGGACTCCATCCAGGATTCGATCCGCCACAGCGGTGAGGGTGCCATGCGTATCGCACTCACCCAGGCGCTCTCCCTGCCTCGTCGGGAGCTGGTGATCTACAGCCAGAAACTGGACGCTTCTCTGTTCGACAGCAGTGACATTGCGGCGGCGCTGTCAGCCTTCGTGCGCCGCGCTCGGGTCGCGCGCGTGCGGGTACTGATTCACGCCACCGAGGTCCTGGTCGGGCGCTCGCACGCCGTGGTGGAACTGGCGCGGCGCATTTCCAGCAAGGTCTCCATTCGGGTGGTGCCCTACGAGATGGCGGACGCCGATTGGACCTTCATCGTATGGGACCATGCAGGCCACCTGCTCATGCCGGACTACCGGGAATACGAAATGGTCGCTTGCGAATACGATCCGGTTACGTCCACATGTCTGTCCGACCAGTTCGAGCAGCTCTGGCGCACGAGCCGGGACGACCCTGAACTCAGAACGCTGAAACTCTAGAGCTTTTTCAGCGCATCCGAAGGGGTGCTACTCGACGCTTTCGAGCAGCCGTTTGAGCTCTTCGTAACTCTCCGCCGCCTGATACTGGGGATAATCGTCACGCACTTGGTCCGGAGCCTGGTAGAAAAAGCCCGCATCGGCCTCCTCGAGCATGGGGATGTCGTTGTAGGAGTCTCCCGCCGCCAGCACCGTGTAGCGTAGCGATTTCAAGGCCCTGACCGATGCGCGTTTGGGATCGGACTGGCGTATGGAATAGCCCGCGATCCTGTCGTCTTCGACGACTAGCGTGTGACACAGCAGCGTGGGGAAACCGAGCTGGCGCATCAACGGCTGGGCGAACTGATAGAAAGTGTCCGAGATGATCGCAACCTGGAACCGTTCGCGTGCCCAGTTCAGAAACTCGCCCGCACCCGGCAGCGGCGCAAGACCCGTCACAACCCCCTCGATGGCAGACATCCGGATGTCGTGTTCGGCCAGAATCCGGAGCCGGTGATTCATCAATTCTTCGTACACCGGTATGTCGCGGGTAGTCTTGTTGAGCGCATCGATCCCGGTGAGCGCAGCAACCCCCTGCCAAACCTCGGGGATCAGCACGCCTTCGAGATCGAGACACAGGAATTTCACATCGCCCTCCACATACGCCCGCTGACGATGGGCACACCCTGCCGGGGCCAACCATTCGAAAAAACAAGCTTAAGGATAGATCAAGACATTATTTCTGTTGCCGAAAACGCATTGCTACGCTTCGCTACCATCTGGAAACGAGCATGATCGATGGAACCGAGAAAAGCCAGCATCCACGACGATACCCCACAACGCATCATCGCCGATGCCATACAGCGCTATGGTGAGGAAGAGCTTGCCATATCTTTCAGCGGAGCCGAGGACGTCGTACTGGTCGACATGGCGCACAAGCTGGGACTGAGGCCAGGCGTATTCGCGTTGGATACCGGGCGCCTGCACCCCGAAACCTACCGCTTCTTCGAGACGGTGCGCGACCACTACGACACACCCATCGAGTTGCTGATGCCCCAGCCGGAAGCGGTAGCGTCTCTGGTACGCGAGAAAGGTATGTTCAGTTTCCTGAATGACGGCCACTCCGAATGCTGTGCGGTACGCAAGATAGAGCCGCTGCGACGCAAGCTCAGCACGCTGGATGCATGGATCACCGGCCAGCGACAGGATCAGAGTGTCACCCGCAACGATGTTCCGCACAAGCAGGTCGATCGCGCATTCTCGAGCGCGGAGCACACGCTGATGAAATTCAACCCGCTGTCGGAATGGTCCTCAGGCGACGTATGGGCTTACATTCGCGCTAACGGCGTGCCATACAATGCGCTCCACGATCAGGGTTTCGTCTCTATCGGTTGCGAGCCATGCACGCGTCCCGTGGGCCCACACGAGCACGAACGCGCCGGTCGCTGGTGGTGGGAAGAAGCCACTCAGAAAGAGTGCGGCCTGCACGCACAGAACGTGGTCAAGATCATCGGCTGATCGGAATGCACATCACGTACGTGAAGAAGCGCTTTGCGAACGGCACGCTCTGCAACAAGTGTGCCGACGTCCAGCGGCGCCTCGAGGAAAGTGGCCAGATCACACGCATCGATGAAATCGTGATTGCCGACGAAACCGACCCCTCTTCCTCCGGCATGATTCTGGCAGCGGAGTTCAATGTGGATCGTGCGCCGTTTTTCGTCGTGCGCGAAGCAGGCGGCGCACACGTCTACGAATCCTATTTCAAGTTTGTAAGAGAAACGCTAGGCGCCGCTGTTACCGATAAGGAAGCAGCGACGGAGATACTCGAACAAAATCCGGAACTCGATCTCATCTGACCGGTAACCTCATGGAGGCAAACAGCTTCTCGCGCTGGGCGCGGGTGGAACACGCCACTGCCTGTCTTACCATGCGCTGATCGAGGTGGGGTGCGAACCACCGTATGAAGTCGTACATATAGCGTCGCAGGAAGGTGCCGCGGCGAAAACCGATGTGCGTGACGCTCAGCGAAAACAAGTGCGAGGCATCCAGCGCAACGAGATCGTCATCCCGCTCATCCAGTGCCATCGCCGCGATGATGCCAATACCCAGCCCCAGGCGCACGTAGGTCTTGATCACATCCGTATCGGTCGCCGTAAACACTACATTCGGCGTCAACCCCTCGGCCGTGAACGCATCGTCCAGCTTCGAACGCCCGGTGAATCCAAAAACATAGGTCACCAGCGGTTCCGCGGCCACGTCGGCGAGCGTGATCTGCTCAACGGAAGTGAGCGGATGATCTCTCGGAACCACCACCGCCCGGTTCCAGCGATAGCATGGCATCATCACGAGATCGCTGAATAGCTCCATCCCTTCAGTCGCAATGGCGAAGTCCACCTGTCCTTCCGCGGCCAGTTCAGCTATCTGCGCCGGGGTGCCCTGATTCATGTGCAGCGCCACATCCGGATATGTCGACTTGAATTCACTGACCACCGCGGGCAGCGTATAGCGGGCCTGCGTGTGGGTAGTTGCGATGGAGAGACTACCCTGCTTTTCATCGCTAAATTCCTGGGCAATCTGCTTGATGCTCTCGGCCTTGCGCAGAATGTCTCCTGCTTGCTCGATGATCACTTCTCCCACCGGTGTGACGTGTGTCAGGTGCTTCCCGCTGCGCGCGAAGATCTCCACATTCAGTTCGTCCTCCAGCAGCCGGATCTGCTTGCTTATTCCCGGTTGCGAGGTGAAAAGACTCTGCGCAGTTGCCGACACGTTGAGATCATGATGCGCTACTTCCCAAATGTAACGAAGCTGTTGCAGTTTCATAGGAATCCTCGGCGCGTCGCAGTCGCGTTGGAAACACGCTTGTCTTGCGTTCCGTGCACGGTGCCGGACGCAGAACCGCTTCCTACGCGATCATGTTTCATCCAGGTCACGCGGTGTCTGACAGATAGCGTGAATGTACTCTGAACCCGCGGTTTTGGCTATAAAAAGAAGCTTTTGTATAACCTACAGTTAGGTCTCGTTGACCACACCGTGCGGTACGTGGCCCGTCGCCACATGGGTAGAGGCACGCTCGCAGTGCTGGGCCTGGTCATCGAAAAAGACATCCGCCTCGAATGCGCGAAGAAACTCGGTCTTCTCCATGCCACCGAGAAACAGGCATTCATCCAGGCGAATGTCCCAGGCCCTAAGCGTACGGATCACCCGCTCGTGGGCGGGCGCGCTGCGTGCCGTCACCAGCGCGGTACGTATCGGACAGGCACCCAGCTCGAATTCCTGCTGCAGATCGTGCAGCGATTGCAGAAACGATTTGAAGGGACCCCCGTCCAGCGGTTCGTCTGCCGAGGCTGCTTCGCTCTCGGCGAATACATCCAGGCCCTCCCGTTGATAAACACGCTCGGCCTCGTCCGAAAAGATGACCGAGTCTCCGTCAAACGCGAGGCGCAACTCACGGGATACGCTCACGCCCCGGGAGCTGGCTCCGATCAGTGTGGCCGCGGCGATGCCATGATCGAGAGCATGACGCACATCCTCGGCGTCCGTTGACAGAAACAGGTCACAGCCAAAGCTCGTGATATAACGGTAGGGTGACGCCCCGCCACAGAAGGCGGCGCGAGTGATGTCGAGATCGTGAGCTTTGACGGCATTGAAGATACGCAGTCCGGTATCCGCCGAATTGCGCGATAGCAGGATCACCTCGACACGGCGTCTTTCGAGCACACGATTGATGTCCAGGAGCTTTTTGACGAAGTCGAACCCTTCACCGGGTTCGAGCCCGCTGTCCTCATTCTCGATCTGGAACTTCCGGTAGGCATCGAGACCCTGTTGTTCGTATATCTCGTTACTGTGATCCAGATCAAACAGCGCGCGCGAAGATATCGCGACGGTCAGAGGGTGGCTGTCGGTCTCCGGAATAGCGGCCACGTCAGGCGTCCATGTCCGGAATCAGCTGGCTTTCGAGCCGGGCGATCGTGTCTTTGAGTTTCAGTTTGCGCTTCTTCAGTCTTTGAATGCGCATCGTATCGTGATGATGAGTTTCCACCAGGTGGTGGATGACTTCATCGAGGTCACGGTGTTCCGTGCGCAGCTCTTCGAGCCACTTGCTAACCTCGGCTGGTTCCATCACTGCTTCAGAGCCGCCATATTGGTGGCATCATAGTCACTTCGCCCCAGGCGCGCCACGCCATCGCAAAGATGTCGAAATGAGGCCGACATGCTGCTTCTGCTTCTGATTCTCACACTCGCCACCGCCGGCGCCTACCTTCTGCTCTGGCGCACGTTGTGGTTCCAGCACTCAGCATCCAATGCAGGCGGGTTCCGGGCGGCACTCATCGCGACCCTCGTCGGCCTCTGCGCGCTGGTGCTCAGCGGCCGCATGCCCTGGTCGATTGCGCTGCTGATCGGCATCCTCCCGTTTCTGCGCCCTTTCGCACAGCGCTTTTCAGCCAACACGCAAAGCGACGGCGAGCGCGCTCGTCCATCGGCAAGCACCGGGATGTCCGTACCCGAGGCATTGGCGCTGCTCGGTCTCGACGAGCATGCGGGCGAACGCGCCGTGATCGATGCCCACCGCCGCCTGATGCACAAACTGCACCCCGATCGCGGAGGCACCACCTACCTCGCGCAACAGTTGAACGAGGCAAAACACGTTCTGTTGAAAGCTTTCAGAACCTGACGCAGGTTACGATTTTCCGTTGCCGGCAACGCTGGTATCGGCCAATGATCCAGATGGTCTGTTCAGAAGTACTGGCGAGATGCCGTCGTTTGGAGAGACTCCCTGCCGATGATCTCGATGTTTGCGTGCGGGCGTACGCCTAGCGACGCGAAGCCACCGTCCCGGCACTCGACTTCAACCGCTTTAAAATAGCCCTGTTAATGCCGCGCGCCCTGCCCAAGGAGAGCCAGCTACGGCCAGACCTGAGCCTCGGAAAACGTCAGCTTAAAGACATCATCGGCGTGGTGCACAACTGTGTGGCTCGTGAGCACGGGTTTCGTTGCGGTATCCAGTTCCGAACCGATTCCTCTAATCAGCTGGATCCGGTAGGGATCGAATCGGAACTGTTGGCGCTTGAGATCGCGCTACAGGATTGACGCGGCTGGCGCACTCCGGTCAGCCGCCTATGAAGTCGCGCGCTTCCTCCTCGAGAGTCACGAGCCGCTTGACCCAGTTGTCCAGCAACAGGAATTCCGCATCTGCAACGCCAAACGCACGGCTGATTTCCTTCAGCAGGCACTCTTCCTCGATCTCGAACGCGCCGTCCGCATAGCTCAGGCGCAGTAGATTCAACAGAGCGATAATTCGGGCCTTGCGTGTGCCGAACGTCGAATCGATCCCCTCCAGTTCGAGGTACTCGCCTTCAATTGCAGGATTGAGGTCCATCTCACGGCGAAACTCATCCATCATCCCTTCTTCGTTCGGATCGAGAATGCCATCGGAGACCACGACGTTGTGGGCGAGACCATAGAGGGCCTCACGCTGTTCAGGAGTGAGTGCCGAGAGCCACATGCATCAACCACCCAGCAGCGATGCGACGAGGCTCGCGATCATGAGGACGATACACAACCAGCCCCAGCCAACTAGACCCTTCATCACCAGAGGCTGGTCGAAGAAGTCCTCAATCAGGCACCACATGTTCGATTCTCCTTGTTGCTCGCGTGGATTCTAACCCGAGGCCGTCGCAAGTTGGGAACTGCAGTAGTCAATTGCCGCCGGCTTCTCCTACCGGACATCGAGCGAGCGCCCGACATTGTCGGCCACCAGATCGTGGTCGGTCGCGCCCGTGATGCGCACGAGCGTGATGTCACCTGGGGACAGCCCGGCGGCATCCTTGATTTCGACGATCCCGTCGATATCCAGCGCATCCGCGGCGGACCTGGCGAGCGCTCGTCGTTCATCCACCTCGTCTACGAGCACTTCTACCACCGACCCGATCCGCTCTCGCAATCGCCGTGCGCTGATAGCGGCCTGAACCTCGAGCAGCATTTCCTGACGGTCGAGTTTCACCCGCTCTTCCACGTGTCCCTCCAGCCGGTTGGCTGCCGCGCCCGCAACGTTCGAGTATGTGAAGCAACCCACGCGATCCAGTTCAGCCTCAACGAGAAAGCTCAGCAGCATCTCGAAGTCTGCATCCGTCTCGCCCGGGAACCCGACGACGAAGGTACTGCGAATGGTGAGATCCGCACACAGGCCGCGCCACGCCTGGATACGTGCGAGAGCGGCCTCGCTAGCGGCCGGACGTCGCATGGCCCGGAGGATTCCCGGAGAGGCGTGCTGCAGAGGCATGTCGATGTACGGAAGAATTCGGCGCTCGGCCATCAGCGGAATCAAACGGTCCACGTGCGGATAAGGGTAGACGTAGTGCAACCGCACCCATGGCGCCATTTCTCCTAGCGCTTCGGCAAGCGTGACGATGTCCGATCGAAGCTCGCGACCACGCCAGCTTCGCGCCTCATACCTCAGATCCACACCATATGCGCTGGTATCCTGCGCAATCACCAACAATTCCTGCACCCCCGTATCGACGAGGCGTTCGGCCTCCCTCAGCACAGCGTCGATGGGCCGGGAGCGCAGAGCGCCCCGCAAGCTCGGAATGATGCAGAAACTACAACCGTGATTGCAGCCCTCGGAAATCTTGAGGTAGGCGTAGTGCGCAGGGGTGAGGCGCACCCCCTCGGGTCCCATTAGGTATTCGACATTGCCGCTCGGTTGTGCGACTCCGGTTACGGCATCAACTACTTCCGCTGTGGCCTGAGGTCCGGTCACGGCGGTCAGTCGCGGGTAGCGCCTGCTCAGTTCTTCGGCCTGGCTTCCGAGACACCCGGTCACGATCACATGCTCATGCACCGCCAGCGCGTCCTCGATGGCATCGTATGACTCATCGCGCGCGGCATCGATGAAGCCACAGGTATTGATGACCACCACATCGGTGTCGTTCACACCCGCGCTCTGGGCTATCTCGAAGCCGTTGCGCGCCAGATTCGTGACGATGTCCTGGGAATCGACCAGCGCCTTGGGGCAACCGAGGCTGACGAGGCTCACCCTGGTCATGGTGGAAGATGTCTCCGATTCGGGAAGCGGCGCATTCTATGCTTTTTACACGCAACTTACCCTGACCGGATATTCATGAGCCGGTGACTTACAATGTCCCGGTGTCGTTCGTAATCCTCAACCGCGCCCACATCCGATCGCTAGAGGAAGCACGGATCGTCACGCCCAACGAACGGCTCGCGAGGGAGGCTCTCCACGCCTACAACGAATATCAGCGTCTGCGGTCCGTCACCGCGTGGCCGCGCCCGAACATAGGCAGCCTCGATCACTACCTGCGCGAGCTGCATACCCAGGCCAGCGCCGCCAATCCCGGGGAGCCCCAGCTGCTGAGCACAGACCAGGAACTCACCCTGTGGCTGGAAACGGCGGATGACGATCATACCGCCCTCGCGGGACTCGCCGTGGATGCCTGGAGAACCCTGCACGACTACGAGATCGATCCGGCTCACGAAGGTCTGGCGCGCACAGCCAACGGCCGGCTATGTCAGCGCTGGATGTCCCGTTTCCGCGACGCACTTGCGGCGCGGGGAGCAATTACTCAGGCACAACTCAGTGCGTGGGCTGAACATGCGCTACACAATACCAATCTGAATGTGGGCAGCTGGGTCAGTCTCTGGTCCTTCGATCGGCTCACACCCGCGCTCAGCAGCCTCATTGCAAGGCTCGACACGCTCGGGTGCGATGTGACGCGACTCGATAGCAGCCGCCGAACACCTCGTGCAAGCTACCGCCTGGGCTTCCCGGGTACTCACGACGAGATTTCGTCCGCCGCCCTCTGGTCACGGCGTCTGCTCGAACGCTCACCGGAGGCATGCGTGGGTGTCGTGTTTCCCTATCTGACCCAGCGACGCACAGCCATCGAGAGTGCTTTTTGCAACGTCTTCCGTGATGCACCACACGCCTACGATGTGTCGGGGGGAGCACCGTTGCACAGCCAGCCAGTGTGGCGCTGCGCCGAAGCGCTCCTGCAATTCTGCTGGGATCACATCGATCATGCTGATCTGGTGCATCTGACAAGCTCACCCTATCTGGCCCTGGTGCCTGAACTTCCCGAGGGCGTACCCCCCACCCAATACGCGTTGGCCGACGAGGGTCCGGCAAGCCCGCTGCGCAACCGATTAAACCCCCTGGTGCAGCATGCGGAGGCCACATTGCCGGAGTGGTTCAGGCGATTCCGGATCTTGCTCCGCGCTGCCGGCTGGAACGGCCGCGGCGCTGGCAGCATTCAATATCAGGCTCACCAGCGCCTACTCACCTGCCTGGCCTCGCCCGCCCCTGCTGCACGAGCTTCGCGAGTACTCGGTTTCACAGCGGCGCTGACCCGGCTGCGCACGCTGATGGCATCCACACCCTTCGCACCGCACCGCGCCCATGCTCCCGTTCTCGCACTGGGTTATCTCGAAACCACCGGATTGCACTTCACTCATCTGTGGGTGGCCGGCCTCACCGACACCGCATGGCCTCGCGCACCGTCGCCCAATCCCTTGCTTCCTCTCCTGTTGCAGCGAGAGCACGGCGTACCCCGTGTCGACCACGACACGGAAGCTGAGTTCGCAGCGCGGCATTTCCAGCACTGGCGCGAATCGGCCTCGACCCTCGTGTTCAGCCACGCCCGTGACGACGGCGAAGACCAGCATCGCGCGAGTGCGTTCATCGGCGACATCGAGACGACGCAGGCGACACGCATCATTCGTGACTATCTCCCTAAGGGTCGCGCGTGGCACGGCTTGCAACCGGTGCAGCTGGATTCCATCACCGATACTCACGGTACGCCCCGCGATCCTGCCGAAGTACGCGGCGGCACCACGTTGCTCCGCAATCAGGGTCTGTGTCCATTTCGCGCGTGGGCCGTGCACACACTCGGCCTCGAGAGCCCTGAGGCACCGATGGACTATCCCGATGCACGCATGCGGGGCACCCTGGTGCATACAGCGCTCGACGCACTCTATTCCCCATGGGTGCCAGAGCGCCCTCCGACATCGGATGTTCCACGAGCCGTGGACGAGGCGCTCTCCATTCATGCCGCCGATCTGCCGGAAGAGTTTCTCACAGCCGAGAGGATGCGTATCACCGAGGTACTGCAGATGTGGCTCGAGTA
>DCWG01000030.1:11487-42285 GCA_002327525.1 Gammaproteobacteria bacterium UBA2168
GCGAGCCATTCCAACTCGAGGAACCAGAGACCAGGTCGCTACTCACCCTCGGTGAGGTAACGCTACGAATGCGCATAGACCGCATCGATCGCATCGAGGACGGCCGTTTCGTCATAGACTACAAGACAGGCAGCACACAGCTGCCGGGGCGTGACGAGAAACGACTGATAGAGCCGCAACTACCCATGTACGCGCTGGCGACCGAGGGTAGCGTAGGAGCCGCTTTCGCTCAGGTATCGCATCAGAAACCACGGCTGCGCGGAATTGCATTTTCCGACCAGATCATCTCCCGGGACATCCAGCGACTCGATCAAGCCGAATGGACCCAGGCACTGGACAGGTGGCGGGGACAGCTATTAGCACTCATGCAGGAACACCTCGACGCGTACGCAGTGGTCGAACCCGTCAACGACGACGCTTGCCGCTACTGTCATCTGAGAGCATTTTGCAGGATGAGGCATTCATGACGATCGCGGATGCCCGGGAACGCGATGCTGCCATCGACCCCACACGTTCCCTCATCGTGCAGGCACCCGCAGGTAGCGGCAAGACCACGCTGCTCGTCTCACGCTATCTGAAACTGCTGGGTGCGGCGTTGCGGCCGGAGCAACTACTCGCAATCACCTTTACGCGTAAGGCAGCACTAGAGATGCGCTCACGTGTGATCGATGCGCTCACCGAGGCGACCACGCCACTGGCTCGCGAGGTGCTGGCGCGCGATGCCGAACTGGGCTGGGACATCCTCCGCGCACCCAACCGGCTTCGCATACAGACCATCGATGCTTTCGCCATGTCGCTGGTTCGCCAGCTGCCCATCACATCGGGATTCAACCGCGATCTCACTATCGTCGAGAATGCCCACCCGCTCTACAGACGCGCCGCTGAACGTCTGTTCCGGCGTCTGTTCACAGACGACCCGCTGCGCCAATACGTCGCCCGCTTTCTCGCCCTGCACGATAACAACGTAAGCACGGCAGCACGCCTGATTGCGACCATGCTCGGAAAACGCGACCAGTGGCTCGACACGACGAGCGATGTATTGCAGATGGGAGGTGATGATGAGCGTCGCACGAGGCTCAACGGCGGCATACTTGATCTACGCTCCGGCATGCGCGCGCGCCTGCAGAGCGTGCTGGAGGGCGATCAGATGGCACGACTGAACGAGGTTGCCGAGCATGCCGCGGCCGCACTCGATATATCCGATCCGCCTATGTCGTTCATTGGCCAGCTACTCACCACAGCAAAGGGTAAGTTGCGTGCATCCGTTAGCGTTAAACAAGGTTTTCCACCACACAGTCCTTTCAAGCCGCAGGCGCGCGAACTGCTCGACGAACTGCGCAATGCCGAGCTCGACGACCTGTTTGCCGATCTCGCCCACACGCCAACGGAACTGACACACGACGAGGCTGACGATCTCGTCGCTGTATGCGCCACGTTGACTTTGGCTGCGCTCGATCTGTCCGAGACCTTCGCTGAATCCGGGCAGACCGATTTCACCGAATTGCTTCTCGCTGCGCGTCGTGTGCTGGCCACCCCAGATGGACCGACGGAACTCGCTCTGATGCTCGACTACCGGATTCGCCACATTCTGGTAGACGAATTCCAGGACACTTCGGACGCCCAATTCCGTTTGTTCGAGCGACTCGTCGAGGGGTGGGGTGGAAGCGAGGCAACCTTCTTTGCGGTGGGCGATCCGATGCAGTCCATCTATCGTTTCCGCGGAGCCGACGTCAGCCTTTATCTGCACGCTGCAACAAAGGGCCTGGGCGCCATCGCGCTCGAAACCATCACCCTGACCAGCAATTTCCGCTCGGATCCGCAGCTGATCGACTGGTTCAACGAAACCTTCAGCCAGATAATGGGCCGTGACCAGGATGCTATAACCGGCCGCATCGTCTACGCACCATCGGTGGCGACAAGGAACGGTCTTGCCCTCGCGGGTCCGAGTCTGACAATGCACGCCAACACCAACGCCGAGTTGGATCACCTGGTGAAGCTCATCGCAACGACGCGCGCGGCTCATCCAGACGAGTCCATCGCGATACTGGTACGCAGTCGCAGCCATCTCGCCGCACTCCTGCCACGGCTGCGTGCGCAAGGAATCGCCTGGCAGGCGACCGATATCGATTCACTCGCCGACACACCCGTCGTCTCCGACCTGCTTCGCTGCGTGTCCGCATTGACCCAACCCGACGATCGTCTCTCCTGGTTCAGCTTGTTGCGTGCGCCGTTCGTCGGCTTGTTACTCGAGGACCTGCAGGTGTTCGCGGACGTACTTACGTTCACGCCGACAACGCTCGAGGCACGGCAACAGCGACTGTCACCGTCCGGACGGGCGCGCCTAGCACGTTTGCTGCCACCCTTACAGCAAGCGCTACGGGAAATCGACGAGTTGACGCCGCGCAGCGTCATAGAACAGTTCTGGGTTTCGATGGGTGGTGCTGATGCCTATTCAGATCCATTGAGCAACACGCACGCCGCGCGTCTGCTCGGATTGATCGACAATCTCGGCCCTCACGGTCTGGATCCGATGCGGCTCGCCACGGGTATCGAAGAACTGTACGCAAACGACCCCGACGAGAATCCACTGCAGATCATGACCATACACAAGGCCAAGGGGCTAGAGTTTAGGCACGTCTTCCTCCCATTCCTCGATCGCACGACGCCTGGCCCTGACAAATTGCCGATGCAATGGCGCAGCCTTGGCGGCGAATTGCTCGCCGCCGTGGAAAACACGAACTCGAACACGGGACTATATCAGTGGTTAAAGCGCGAGGAACGCGCGCGCGAGCGCGAGGAGTTGAAACGCCTGCTCTATGTCGCCTGCACGAGAGCAGAAAAGACGTTACACCTGTCGGCCGTGAAGCCAGCACAAAACGCGCGAAACGGTTCGTTGCTCGCCCTGCTCGAATTCGCCTTCGATCACGTCGAACCGGCACAGACGGCTCCCGTCGCTGAACAGACCGACCTGCTCAGCGTCTTGCGGTCGAATCATCGCCTGCCTGAGTCCTACCGCTGGCAGGCACCGGCCGAACCGCAGCTGGCCCTGAGCCCAGAGCCCGTCAGTCCGACTCCTGACACTGCGCTCGACGCACGCGTTGAAGTCGCACTCGGAATTCTGGTCCACGAACACCTACATCAGCTGAGCATGGCTGAACTGCCTGATCATCCGGGTACCTGGTTCGACACAAGGCAGGCGGTCTGGCGCCGACGGCTCGCAGAACTCGGCGTTGACGAGAATGCAATCCAAGCAACGCTTGCCACATCGCGGCGGCAGCTGATGGCGGTACTCACCGATGAGCCGGGACGCTGGATACTGTCGGCTCGCGAGGAAGCTCACTGCGAGTATTCGATCACGGGCATCGACGGTGACGAAATGGTCGACGTCGTCCTCGATCGTACTTTTATTCATGCAGGTGAGCGCTGGATCATCGACTACAAGTCGGGGATCCAGCGTGACAGCGACACCGAACGGTTCGTCCGGGGCGAAGTGAACAGATATCGCCCCCAACTCGAGCGCTACGCGCGGCTGATGTCGGCCATTGACCGCGACACACCGGTGATCACTGCGCTGTATTTCACCAGTCTGCCCCGACTCGTACGGCTGGACGGCGTCGAACAGGACGGTTAACATCGCCCGCCATGGTGAATAACACACGCAAGCACGCCGGTAACTGGCGCTACTTTGCTTACTTTTTTGTGAGGTAGCGCCCCTACGTCTTGCAAACGGGGTGGTGCTGGAAGCCTGCCCCGCCGGACAACCCCGATGAGGCAGTGAACGGCCCATCGGGGTTTTTTTGTATCGGAGTACTCTGTCATGTCACTGGAAAACGTCAACGTCGCGGGCCACGAGATTCTCGTGACGCCGGATCAACTCAAGGGGAGGCTGCCGGTGTCCGAGGTGGCTCGCGTCAACGTGGAACGCTCCCGCGAAAGCGTGAACAGAATTCTGCGTCACGAAGATCACCGCCTGCTGGTAGTCGTCGGCCCCTGCTCCATCCACGATGTGAACGCTGCGGCAGAGTATGCCCACAAGCTCACAGACCTTGCCCCGCAAGTGGACAAGAACATGCTGCTGGTGATGCGCGCATACTTCGAAAAACCACGCACCACAACGGGCTGGAAGGGTCTGGTGAACGATCCGTACCTCGACGATTCTTTCGATATCGCCGCGGGGTTACGTATTGCGCGCCAGCTGCTGATCGAGTTCACCGAGCTCGGACTTCCACTTGCAACCGAGGCACTGGATCCGATCACGCCCCAGTATCTGCAGGATCTCATCAGCTGGACGGCCATCGGCGCCCGCACATCAGAATCACAAACACACCGCGAGATGGCCTCGGGGCTCAGTTCGGCGGTGGGTTTCAAAAATGGCACTGACGGATCTCTGGATGTCGCACTCAACGCCATGCACTCCGTGGTCAGTCCGCATCGCTTTCTCGGCATCAATCCTTCGGGACAGGTGTCAGTAATCAAGACGCGCGGCAACTCCAACGCCCACCTCGTACTGCGAGGTGGCAGCGACGGACCCAATTTCGATGCAGGGAGCATCGCGACTTGTGAATCCGCACTCGCAGCTGAAGGATTGCCTTCGGCGATCATGGTCGACTGCAACCACGCCAACTCGAGCAAAGACCACAATCGCCAACCCCTGGTCGCGAAGGATGTCGTCAATCAGATTCGTAGCGGCAACCAGTCCATCGTCGGTCTGATGCTGGAAAGTCACCTGCACGCGGGTCGCCAGAATCTGGGCGGCGGCGATCTTGAATACGGTATATCGATCACAGACGCCTGTATCGACTGGGAGAGCACGGAATCGCTGTTGCGCGAACTCAACGAAGCCCTGAGCGTTGCGCTCGCGCAACGAGCCGCCGCCTAGACAACGTGTTTTGAGTACAGCCCTGGATTACCGGTAGTAGGCGTGTTCCGTGACGCTGTGGTCAGTGACGTCCTTGACCGCCGCGAGATCCGGAATCTGTGCCAGCAGCGTCTCTTCGACACTGTGTTTCAGCGTCATGTCCACAGCGGCACAGCCCTGACAGCCGCCTCCGAACTGCAGCACGGCCACGTTGTCCTCAACCAGTTCGACCAGCGTGACCATGCCCCCATGCGCCGCCAGGCCCGGATTGATCTCGTTGTAGAGCACGTAGTTGATTCGATCTTCCAGCGGTGAATCGGCATCGACGTTGGGTATGCGCGCGTTGGGCGCCTTGATGGTGAGCTGACCTCCCATGCGGTCTTCCTGGAAATCCACGACAGCGTCCACCAGATAACGCTCACTGCAGCCCTCGAACCATGCACGGAATCCGTCGTACTCCACGGCGATATCGCCGTCCTGTTCTTCGCCCGGCCGGCAGTACGCGATACAGGTTTCCGCATGTGGCGTACCCGGCTGGGCGACGAATACGCGAATCGCAACGTCTCCGTCACTGTCCTGATTGCTGAGGAGATCGCGCAGGTACCCCTGCGCGGTTTCCGAGATCTCGATCACCAGAGTAATCCCGAGTAATTTGGTCGGGTATATTACGAAAGCATCGCACATCAGGCAATGCGTGGCAGTTCACGTATGACCCACAACCAGCGTCCACTGCCGGCCATCTTTTTATGAATGCGGCTCATTTTGAATCACCATAACTTCAATCACCCGGGGCTCGAGCGCGAATAGACTACGCAGCGTCATGAAGACCACAGAACAGACCCTGCGCGACATTCTCACCCGGCGTATCGTCATACTGGACGGCGCCTATGGATCACTGCTTCAAGCCGAACGGCTTGGCGAGGCGGAGTATCGAGGTGAGCGCTTCACCGATCACCCCACACCGATACTCGGCAATCACGACGTGCTGTCGATCACGCGGCCCGATATGGTCGCAAGGTGCCACCGCGCTTACCTCGAGGCCGGTGCCGACATCATCAAAACCAACAGCTTCACGGCAACCAGCATCTCGCAAGCCGACTACGGCCTACAGGACGCCGCCGATGAGATGAACCTGGCCGCCGCGCGCATCGCCCGAACGGTGGCTGACGAATTCACTGACAAACCATGCTTCGTCGCCGGCGTCCTCGGTCCGACCAACCGTACCGCGTCGCTGTCTCCGGACGTCAACGACCCTGGCTTTCGGAACGTCTCCTACGACGATCTCTGCGCCTCCTACCGCGCCGCGGCAGAAAACCTCCTGACGGGCGGCGCCGACCTCATTCTGCTCGAAACCATCTTCGATACCCTGAATGCCAAGGCGGCAATCTACGCGTTGCGATCGCTGTTTGCGGACGGCACAGACGAGGTCCCGCTCATCATCTCGGGCACGATCACCGATGCGAGCGGGCGCACACTCTCGGGTCAGACCTGCGAGGCCTTCTGGTACTCGATCGCCCATGCTGCGCCTCTGGCCGTGGGTCTTAACTGTGCTCTGGGCGCGGACCAGCTACGTGAGTACGTCGAGACGCTGGCGAAGATCGCCGACACCAATGTGAGCGTGCACCCCAACGCCGGTTTGCCCAATGAGTTCGGCGAGTACGATGAAACACCCGAGTCAATGGCGGACAAGCTGGCGGGTTTCGCGGACAGCGGGCTGGTCAACATCGTGGGTGGCTGCTGCGGCACGACGCCCGCACACGTTGCCGCCATCGCCAGGCGTCTCGAGCAAAAGTCTCCCCGCCAGGGCGCCGCCCAACCCGGCGCCCTGACTCTCGCTGGTCTGGAAGCGCTGGTGGTCGACGACGACGCCCTGTTCGTCAACGTGGGCGAACGCACCAACGTCACCGGTTCTGCCCGCTTTGCACGCCTGATCCGCGAGGAGAACTACGAGACAGCACTGCAGGTAGCCCGCCAGCAGGTGGAAAACGGTGCCCAGGTCATCGACATCAACATGGACGAGGGCATGCTGGACAGCCAGGCCGCCATGGTGACCTTCTTAAATCTGGTTGCCAGCGAGCCCGACATCGCACGCGTGCCCATCATGATCGACTCCAGCAAGTGGGAGATCATCGAAGCCGGACTCAAGTGTGTGCAGGGCAAACCGATCGTCAACTCCATCAGCCTCAAGGAAGGCGAGACGGCGTTTCTCGAGCTCGCGCGCAGGTGCCGCGCCCATGGTGCAGCCGTGGTGGTCATGGCCTTCGATGAGGCCGGTCAGGCCGATACGTATAAGCGTAAGTGTGAGATCTGCAAACGATCCTATGATCTGCTCACAAACAAGGTTGGCCTACCGGCGCACGACATCATCTTCGATCCCAACATCTTCGCCGTTGGCACTGGAATTGAAGAACACCGCAATTACGCCGTCGACTTCATCGAGGCATGCCGCTGGATCCGGACAAATCTGCCCGGTGCCAGGACCTCCGGCGGTGTGAGCAACGTGTCGTTCGCTTTCCGGGGCAACAATCCCATGCGCGAGGCCATTCATACGGTCTTTCTCTATCACGCGATTCGAGCCGGTCTCGGAATGGGTATCGTCAACACCGGGCAGCTCGGCATCTATGAAGATATCCCAGGGGCACTCCGCGAACGGGTGGAGGATCTCGTGCTCAATCGCCGGGAGGACGCCACTGACCGTTTGCTGGAGGTGGCGGACGACTACACCGGCAGCAGCAGGAAGGACACCAAGCCGGATGACTCGTGGCGCGAGTTGCCCGTTGCCAGACGCCTCGAACACGCGCTGGTCAAAGGCATCTCTGATTACATCGTGGAGGATACGGAGGAAGCTCGCCTCGAGACGAGCCGTCCCATAGAAGTAATTGAAGGCCCGTTGATGGATGGCATGAACTTAGTCGGTGACCTGTTCGGCGCGGGCAAGATGTTTCTGCCACAGGTGGTCAAGAGCGCACGTGTCATGAAACAGTCCGTTTCCCACCTCGCGCCTTTCATCGAGGCTGAGAAGGGCAACGGTAAGAAAGCCAAGGGCACCGTCGTGCTGGCCACTGTGAAAGGCGATGTGCACGACATCGGAAAGAACATCGTCGGTGTGGTGCTCCAGTGCAACAATTTCGACGTGGTGGATCTCGGCGTGATGGTGCCAGCCGCCGATATCCTGAACAAGGCCAGGGATGTGGACGCCGACATGATCGGGTTGTCCGGACTCATCACCCCTTCGCTCGACGAGATGGTGCACGTGGCCGGTGAGATGCAGCGTAACGGTTTCGACATTCCCCTGCTGATCGGTGGAGCAACGACTTCCAAGGCGCACACGGCGGTGAAAATCGAGCCGGCGTATGCTAACGACGCCACCGTGTACGTCACCGATGCATCCCGTGCCGTCAATGTCGCCGGCCACCTGATCTCGCACGATCTCAAGGCAGACTACGTAAACACCCTGCGCGATGAGTACGCGGCGGTTCGTGAGCGCACACAGACACGCCGCGCAAAGACCACGCTGGTGCCGCTGAAAGAATCCCGCGCCAATGCTTCGGTTCTGGATTGGAGCACGCGTGCGCCGCCAGTTCCCAGGCGGCTCGGCGTGCACGCCCTCGAGGTGCCGATCGCAGAGCTGGTCGATTACATCGATTGGTCGCCGTTCTTCATGACCTGGGAACTCGCCGGAAAATATCCGGCCATCCTCGACGACGATGTCATCGGTGAGAGTGCGCGTAGCCTGTTCGCAGACGCCGAAAACTGTCTGAGGGAACTGATCGAGTATGGCGAACTGCGAGCGCGGGGCGTGTTTGGTCTTTGGCCCTGCAACGCCGTGGGAGACGATATCGAGCTGTACGCCGACGAATCTCGCTCCCGTCCCATCGCCACACTGCATCATTTGCGCCAGCAGCTAAATCTGCCCGAAGGCCAACCGCACCGCTGCCTATCAGACTTCGTGGCACCCGCACCGATCGCTGACTACAGCGGCGCTTTCGCTGTAACCGCTGGTGTCGGCATCGAGACGGCACTGGACCGGCACCAGGGCGATGACTACACCTGCATCATGATCAAAGCACTCGCCGATCGCCTGGCGGAGGCGTTTGCCGAATACGCACACGAACGCGTGCGCACACAGTGGTGGGGGTATGCCACGGGCGAGCGGCTCGAGAACCGCGAACTCATCGCCGAAACCTACCAGGGCATCCGGCCCGCCCCAGGCTATCCAGCCTGCCCGGATCACAGCGAAAAGATGATAATTTTCAATCTGTTACAAGCGGAATATAATGCTGGAATAGAACTAACGGAACACTTTGCCATGTCGCCAGCAGCATCCGTTTCGGGATGGTACTTCTCTCATCCCGAGGCACGTTATTTCGGTGTGGGTAAAATCGGCGAAGACCAGCTCGCCGACTATGCCAGGCGCAAGAACATCGCGATCGAACAGGCGCGGGACTGGCTGCGGCCGAATCTGCTCGACCACTAAGCTCCTGAAACGTTCATGTGATACCGCTTGGCTCGTCTCAGCCGCCTGGAACCCACCCTGAGATGAAGTGTGCAACCATCAGCAAGGCCGCGGTGAGAATAACGACGATGCCAATGATGTCGGCCCTGCGGTCCTGTCGTGCTTCCTGAGATTCGTCCACCAAACCTACCTCCTGGTTGCAGCGCGCGAGTTTACCCAAACGAGACATGAAATCCATACCCGGAGCGACACCGCACTGACTGGCGCCAGGGGCTTACGTCGAGCCGCCAGCCCGCCACCGGCTTCGGCCTGTTTCCTTCTAACCTTAGTCTTTTTGGTGCTTTCGCGTTGCCGGATGTTGTTGGTAATGTCCGCGCCCTATGTACCAGTACACTGACTTCGACCAGCGCTTTGTGGATGAACGCGTAGCGCACTACCGTAACCAGACCGAACGCTATCTCGCCGGTGAGCTCAGTGAGGATCAGTTCCTGCAACTGAGACTGCGAAATGGCCTGTACGTACAAAGGCTCGCCCCCATGCTGAGGGTGGCGGTTCCTTACGGCACCCTGTCCAGTACACAGTTGCGTAAGCTTGCACATATCGCGCGGCGCTACGACCGGGGCTACGGTCACCTCAGCACCCGGCAGAACATGCAATTCAACTGGCCACGTCTGGAGCAAGTCCCGGATATTCTCCAGGAACTCGCCAGCGTACAGATGCACACAATCCAAACCAGCGGCAGCTGCATTCGCAATGTGACGACCGACGAATATGCCGGCGTTGCCTCGGATGAGGAGATAGATGCGCGGCCCTACTGCGAACTGATCCGGCAATGGTCAACCGCGCATCCGGAATTCGAATGGTTGCCGCGCAAGTTCAAGATTGCCATAACGGGTGCGAGCGAGGATCGCGCCGCCATTGCCGTGCACGACATCGGCCTGCGAGTCTATCGCGACGAGGACGGTGTGTGCTTTGACGTTTACGTCGGCGGTGGATTGGGAAGGACGCCCGTAATCGCCTCGCTCGTTCGCGAAAGGTTGCCGGTGGCACATCTTCTGACCTACCTCGAAGCCATCATGCGCATCTACAACCGCTTTGGGCGTCGCGACAACAAGTTCAAGGCGCGTATCAAGATTCTGGTGCGCGCCATGACAGCCGAGGGTTTTATCCAGCGCGTGAACGAGGAGTTCGCTGCACTCGAGGGTTCGGCCAGCACGCTGACAACGCGTGAAATACAGCGTATCGAGGCATTTTTTGCCCGTCCGGACTACATCCAAGGAGGAGTTGAACCGCATCTTGGAGCGCAGCGCCTGGAGAACCCTGATTTCGATCGCTGGGTACGCCGCAATGTGAGTTCGCACAAGGCAGACGGATACGCGATAGTGACGTTGTCTACAAAGACGACCGGTGTTCCACCAGGAGACGTGTCCGATACCCAGATGGATGCCGTCGCCGACTGGGCAGAGCGCTTTGGCTTCGGTGAGATCCGCATCAGCCACCAGCAGAATTTCGTGTTACCCGACGTACAGAGTGCCAAACTACGGGAATTGTGGCTCGCTGCCCGTGAAGCAAGACTCGCGGAAGCCAACGCGGGCCTCATCACCGACATCATCTGCTGCCCGGGGGGTGACTATTGTTCGCTCGCCAACGCCAAATCCATCCCGGTGGCCGAGGCCATACAGCGACGTTTCAATGCTTACGACTATCATTTCGATCTCGGCGATCTCGATCTCAACATCTCCGGCTGCATGAACGCATGCGGCCATCACCACGTCGGGCATATAGGCATTCTGGGGGTGGATAAGAAAGGCGAGGAGTGGTACCAGATTTCTCTGGGAGGACACTCAGGGGGGGCCGGCACGGATGCATCTCTAGGTCAGATCATCGGACCTTCGTTCTCGCGCGCTGAGGTGACGAGCGTGATAGGGCAGATCCTGGATGTTTATCTGCATAATCGCCTGGAACAGGAGAGTTTCCTGTCCTGCTTTCGCCGTATCGGAATCGAGCCGTACAAGGAGTCCGTGTATGCCCACGCTGCTTAGGTCTGGCGCCGTCAGCGACGACGCCCTCCCCCAACTCGTAGCGTTCGAGGACTGGCAGCCTGGTTCGGACAGCGTTCCAATACTCACTGCGGATGCCGAGATCGACGAACGCATCCTCGCTGCCCCAATCATCGCCATCGACTTTCCCGTGTTCAAAGACGGTCGTGGATTGTCTCTGGCCGTCTTGCTACGCTCGCGCCACCACTACGAAGGGGAGCTGCTTGCGGTTGGCGACGTGCACGAGGACATCCTCCACTACATGTACCGCTGCGGATTCGGCAGCTATCTGTTGCCGGACGAGCGCAATCCGGAGACAGCACTGACTCTCCTCACTCCCTACTCCGACCACTACCAGGCTTCCATGCGTCAGCCCGAGCCCGCGTTTCGCAGGCTAGACACCGGTGAATGCGCATCCTGATATCATTCAGTCCTTTTTTCTGATCTTCACCGACACCGCGGTGCTCGTCACCGTGTCGCTGTACACACGTCAACCCTTGCTGGCGGCCTACATCACCTTGGCGCCCTGTTCGGACCGAATAACCTGAAGCTTGCGGGTGACCCGGCGCTGCTCGCACTTATGCTCGTGGCCAAAAAAAACCAGTAGCGTTTGGGGCACTGCTGGTGAGCTAGCTAGTCATGTCTGCAGGTCTGCTGGGTGTGGAGGCAGCGCACGTGATCCACGAGGCAACCGTCATTACCCTGATCCTCTCGAGCTATCTGGTAGTGTTCCGCTATCCCAGCCCCATTGCTATGAAGGCACGGCTGCGCACGGACTAGTAGGCCACTTGGTAGACGAGGTAACTTGAAGATCGGACCAGATATCGATCGCTAAGAGGTTCCTCGAGGCTCTTCCCGACCCTCAATGATCAACGCTGTCTGTTTGCTGGAATTGAGGTGAAGCCGAGCGACGTCCGGACGAGCATAGTGGCCCTGACCGTCGACGATAATCTTGGCAGCCACTATCTCTTCCAGGTCCAGCGTAGCGCCAATCAGCCCTTCCTTTTCCCGTTCTGGACCCGCGAGGTAGAGTCCTCTCGGGCTCACGATCGCCGAGTAGCCGCCACCCGGCTGCAATTTGTCCACACCGCTGCCGTCGGACAGTTCATCCAGGATTTCTCTTGTTAGCATGGAGGTGGCCGAAATCACGAAGGAGCCCGCCTCAAAGGCATAGTGTCGAATGGCGGCATCCATGATGTGATCGATAAACGGCATTCCACCCGGCCAGTTTGCCGCATGAATTTGCTCGCTCTGCGCCTGAATGCTGTAGCGGAACAGTGGATTGGAGTGTTCATAACATATGAGCGCACCGAGAACGCCGCTGGAGGTTTGATACACCTTTAAGTCTGAGCCGTCACCGCGGCCCCAGATCATGCGCTCCTGGCTGGTCGGAACCAGTTTTCTTCGGCAGCCGAGCAGTTCTCCCTCATGGTTGATGATCAGCTGTGAATTGTAGAGGGTACCGCCTTCGCGTTCGTTGATGCCAACGACTATGTTGCAGCGCGCTTTCTTGGCGGCTGCACACAATTCATTGGTTTCGGGACCGGGCACCACAATCGATTGCGCATGCAGCCTTCGATTGAAACGGCTCAGATGCGACATGGAATCGTGAGTCATCGCCCAATAGGGGTAACCGGGTAGTATCGTCTCAGGGAAAACCAGCAACTCGAGTCCTTGAACAGCCGCTTCCTCGATGTATCGCAGGATCTTCTCCAGCGTACCCCTGGTGTTGAGGAACTCGGGTGCCATCTGTACTGCCGCTGCCTGTACAATCATGAGCTATCCCCTTGTGGCGTGACTTGCTGTCGATTCAACCGATGCGTCATCCTTTGGGAAGGTAGCGCTGTTTCAAAAGCGGAACTTTCCGTCAGGACAAACACTGCGACAAAACTCGGTCCAACCCTGATCAATGCGCCAGCTCGCAGATTCTTCCGGCCCCCTTCACAGACGATTGCACCGCTCTGGACAAGAGCTCGCTTAGTGCCCTGTTGCATAAATACGACGACGTCTGGCCGGTGTTGGCGCTACCTGATGTGGGGCCCGGCACTAAGCATTCAGGTCGAGCACGCCCCGTCCAACCATCTGGCCTGCTAGGATACGATCTATGGCATCCGACAGCGTGTCCAGCGCGAGTTTCTCCTCGAGCTTCGACAGATCCATCTTCCAGTCACCGCCGAGCTTGTACCAGATCGCTTTTTTCTGCTCCAACGGCAGCTCGACCGAGTCCACGCCCAGCAGATTGACGTGGCGCAGGATGAACGGCAGCACCGTGGCGGAAATCGCGGGTGAATCCACCAGGCCGCATGCGGCAAGACTGCAACCGTAGCGCAGGCTCTTCACTGCATTGAACAGAATCTCTCCGCCAACGGTATCCACCACACCGCCATAGGTTTCGGCCAACAGCGGCCGCTCGCTGCCGCTACGGGCATCTTCACGTGAAAGGATGGTGTGTACGCCGAGGTCTTTCAGAAACTGGTGCCGCTTCGCCTTCCCCGTTACGGCTGCCACCTCATAGCCGAGCTTCGACAACAGCGCCACGGCAACGGATCCCACGCCGCCCGTCGCCCCGGTCACCAGCACCGGGCCACTATCCGGCGTCATGCCAGCCGCTTCCAGCTTGTCCACGCACAGCGCGGCTGTTATCCCAGCGGTACCGAGCAGCATGCACTCGCGCAACGTAAGCCCCTCCGGCTTCGCCGCCACCCACCCGGACGGAACGCAGATACGCTGACCGAAGCCGCCCGGGGTATTCATGCCGAGATCGAAGCCGAACGCGACAACTTCGTCTCCCTCACTGAATTCGCCCACGTTCGAGTTGACCACCACGCCCGCTGCATCGATGCCGGGTGTGTGTGGAAACTTACGGGTCACACCCGGATTACCCGTGGCGGATAATCCATCCTTGTAATTCAGCGAAGAGAAATGCACATCGATCAGCACATCCCCATCGGGGAGGTCGTCCTCCGATCGCTCGACGATCGAACGCGTGAATCCATCGTCCCCTTTTTCGATCCAGAATGCCGAAAATGTCATATCCCCTCTCTTACTTTGAAAAACTGTGCCATCCGCGCGAACGCCGCCTCGGCCTGACCGAGCAGACGTTCGATGGGTTTCTTCTGTTCGACCCAGCGCAACTCGTATATATCCGCCTCACCCGCGCGGTCCAACAGATACTGATCGCTGGTGGCTACCTCATCGACGAGCTTCACGTCCACCGCACGCTGCCCGTACCAAGTCTCACCCGTGGCGACGACGTCCATGTCGACCTGCGGTCGGTGTTCGGAGACGAACTCCTGAAACAACCTGTGCGTATCCTCGAGTTCCTCGATGAACTTCGCACGCCCCTCTTCGGTGTTTTCTCCGAACACGGTGAGTGTTCGCTTGTACCGTCCGGCCGTGAGTACTTCCACATCCACGTCGTTCTTCTTGAGCAGCCGATGCACGTTGGGTACCTGTGCTACCACGCCGATGGATCCTATGACGGCGAAGGGTGCCGCGATGACATGATTGGCAACCGCTGCCATCAGGTAGCCGCCGCTTGCCGCCACCTTGTCCACCGCCACAGTGAGTGGAATCCTGCCGCTGCGCAGCCTGTGCAGCTGTGAGGCGGCGAGACCGTAACCGTGCACCATACCTCCCGGGCTCTCCACCTTGACCACCACCTCATCGGTTTCCCGCGCTTCGGTGAGAACCGCATCCACCTCACGACGCAACTGGCTGACATGTGTCGCCGGCAAGTCACCTTCGAAACCGAGTACGAAGATACGTTTCTTCTCCCCACCTCCATCCGCCTGTTCTTTCTCGGGGTGCTTGTCGGCTTTCTTGTGCGCCTGGCGCCGCTGCTTTGCTTCCTTCTTGAAAGCCGCAGCCGGCAGGACAGCCTCACGGATGCGCATACCGAGGTCCTCGAGGCGATCGTTGATCTTCTCGATCTCCAGGTGGCCCTTGCGGACGGTCTGGCGACGCGAGCTGACATTGGCAATGGCGGCCAGCACCACCAGTATGGCGACCACGACCGTGATCGCCTGGGCAAGGAACGTCAGGTAGGCGTATAAGTATTCCATCCGCGGGATCCGCTTCGAACCAACAGGGCGGACACTGTACGGTCCTTCGTGGTGCCCGTCTAGCAAGCGCTCTATCTCCCGCGCTCGAGCGCCCTTGATTATGAACGGCTCTGACGGCAGTTTAACCGGATGAACGAATCGAGCTTGCGAAAAGCACTGAGTGAGAGTTTCAACGCAATCGCCGCGGAGCATTTCGATGGTGCTTTCCGAATAGATGCGGGCGATACAAAACTCGCCTTCAACGTGCGCGACGGGCACCTGACAGCACTCGCAGACACCGACGAGGTGGATCTGATCCTGTACTTCGAGAATGCCAGTGAGGCACTCGACATTCTCACCGGCAGCGCCGATGTCATCGATGCTTTCATGCAGGGGCGTTTCCGGTCCGACGGCTACCTCATCTGGGTGTTCACGCTGCTCGCCATGTTCCGCTGACCTCTGGGTGAGTCAGCCGCCGTCTTGCCCCTCACGGCCGGCATGTACCTCGCTGACGAACTCATCGATCAGCCAGCGGCTGATCGCGGTGGGGGGCGGCACATTGGGTAGGTCGTCCGCCGCAAACCACTGTGCGTCCGCTATCTCGCCATCCTGACACGCGATCTCTCCGCCGGCATAGTCGGCGTGAAAGCCAAGCATCAGCGCATTGGGAAAGGGCCAGCTCTGGCTACCGAGATAACGCACGTTGGATACCGACAGACCGACCTCCTCCAGCACCTCGCGATGCACTGTCTGTTCTATGGATTCCCCCGGTTCGACGAAACCTGCAAGTGTCGAATACATGCCCGTCGGCCAGGCCGCATTTCGCGCCAGCAGCATCTTCTCACCGTCGCGGATCAGCACGATGATGCTGGGCGAGAGGCGTGGATAGCAGATGAGCGTACAGTCCGGGCACCGCTTGGCGCGATCCTCTGGGTGATCCTCCATCTCCGATCCACACCGGCCGCAAAAACGGTGGGTGGTGTGCCATTCGATGAGTTGCTGAGCCCGCCCGGCCAGATAGAACACGCTCGGTTCGACCCGGCCAAGCCATGCCCGGAGGCCGTCCAGCAGGTAGCCTTCCGGCAAACGCCCTTCTCCGTGGGCCGCGAAACAGGCGCGACCCCGAAACAACCCCATGAAGTGACGGTAGCGGACGTCTACCTCGGCCCAGCGCAGGTCGTCTCCAGTAAGAGGCCGGGGGATACCGCCCTCCGCGATACAAGCGAGCCGACCGCCAATGAACAGGAAATGCCACGCCTCTCCCACATCGACCTGGTCCGGCTCAGCGACCATGGACTCGAAGTCGTCCGGGTTAGTCGGCCACATGTGATACAACCAGCGAGATGATGCGGAGAACCATAGCACACCCGACTCACAACACCCTTGTCACGCCGACCCGGCTCGCGCAGGATATGCGCCGGAATCCCGAAGCCGCAGGCACCTGCGCCGCGGTCGACCGGAATCGATCAGTCACATTCCATCTGGAAACGAAACATGGACTCTACAGCGGTACCTCATGCGAGTTGACACATCTTCCTTCTGGAACAATTTCCTCGGAAACGCCCCTCTCTGGTACAAGTACACGATCATCGCCTTCCTGGCGGTGAATCCCGTACTGCTGTTCATAGCCGGTCCTTTTTTTGCCGGCTGGTGCCTGGTACTTGAGTTTATCTTCACGCTGGCCATGGCTTTGCGCTGCTATCCGCTACAACCCGGCGGGCTCCTGGCAGTCGAGGCCGTCATCATCGGCATGACGCATCCGAATACCATCCGCGAGGAGGTGTTCAACGCATTCCCCGTAATCCTGCTCCTGATGTTTATGGTCGCCGGCATCTTCTTCATGAAAGAACTGCTGTTGTTCACGTTCACCAAGATTCTGCTCGGCATCCGCTCGAAGACGATCATCGCTTTCCTGTTCAGCGCGGTCGCTGCTTTTCTATCGGCGTTTCTCGATGCGCTCACCGTCACGGCGGTCATTATCAGTGTCGCGGTGGGTTTCTACTCGGTGTACCACAAGGTAGCGTCTGGTAAGGGTTTTCACAACGAAGAACACGAACATACGCTGGACGACGGCATTGACGAACTGCACCGCTCTGATCTAGATCAGTTTCGTGCCTTCCTGCGCAGCCTGATGATGCATGGCGCCGTGGGTACGGCACTCGGTGGTGTCTGTACGACGGTGGGCGAACCGCAGAATCTGTTGATTGCCACGCGAATGGAATGGGAATTCATAGAATTCTTCGTGAATATGGCTCCTGTGACGATGCCCGTACTCGTCGCCGGCCTGATTACCTGCGTGTTGCTGGAGAAGAGCCGGCGGTTCGGCTACGGCGTTCATCTGCCGGGCCCCGTCCGGGAGATTCTCCAGGACTTCGATCGTGCCGAAACCGCCAAACGCTCGGGGCGGGACAGCGCCCGCCTGATCGTGCAAGCTCTGGCCGCCGTCACGCTGATGGTCGCGTTGGCATTTCACTGGGCCGAGGTGGGGCTCATCGGGCTCATGATCATCGTGGTACAGACAGCATTCAACGGTATCATCGAGGAACATCAGCTCGGACACGCTTTCGAGGAAGCACTGCCCTTCACCTCGCTGCTCGTCGTGTTCCTCGGCATCGTAGCCGTCATACACGACCAGCACTTGTTTTCACCGGTCATCGACTACGTGCTGACCCTCGACATCGACATGCAACCGGGCATGTTCTACATCGCCAATGGCGTGCTGTCGGCGATCAGCGACAACGTGTTTGTCGCCACCGTGTACATCAACGAAGTGTACGCTGTATTCAACAACGGGAAGATCACCCGGGAACACTTCGACATGCTGGCGGTGGCCATCAACACGGGCACGAACATACCCAGCGTGGCGACACCTAATGGTCAAGCCGCATTTCTGTTCCTGCTGACCTCCTCAGTCGCACCTTTGATTCGCCTGTCTTACCTACGCATGGTCGTGATGGCGTTTCCTTACACAGTGGTTATGGGCTTTACGGGGTGGTTGTGCGTGGCCTATCTGCTGTGACGCGCCCGTCTACCTAGCGTTCTCTCAGCCCGCGGGCTCAGCCGGATTCGTTCGCCACACACTCCCACCGTTCTCATCCAGCAGGTCCAGCAACTGCTCATGAGCCGCCAGTTCCTGTTCGCAAGCGTGGATGACGGGCAGGGCCACGCGCTCTTCTGGTAGCGGATCGAACTGTTCTACGTCCTGGGAATCACCCACACCGAGGGCCTGCGCGAACATCGTGGTCTGACCTCCGGTCATGGCGAGATAGACGTCCGCCAGAATCTCAGCGTCCAACAGCGCGCCATGCAATACGCGCGCGGTGTTGTCCACTTCGTAGCGCCGGCACAGGGCATCCAGGTTGTTCTTCTGGCCCGGGTGTTTGTGCCGTGCAAGCGCCAGCGAATCGGTCACCGCGCACAGACGCTCGACCCGCCACGCACAATCATCGAGCAAACAGAACTCATGATCTAGAAATGCCACGTCGAACGGTGCGTTGTGGATAATGAGTTCGGCACCCTCTATGAACGCCACAAATTCGCCCGCAACTTCCTCGAAGCCCGGTTTGTCCGCCAAAAACTCGGCGGTGATACCGTGCACTTCGAGTGCGGCATCATCGATTTCCCGCCGTGGATTGACGTAACGATGAAAATGCACGTTGGTGAGTTTGCGATCCACCAACTCGACGGCACCAATTTCGATGACCCGGTGTCCGAGCTCAGGTTCGAGTCCGGTGGTTTCCGTATCCAGGACGATCTGTCTACTCACACCCTGCCCTCGAGAAGCTCATCGATCGCGGCCACCGCAGCCTGATCCACACGCTCGTTTTCTTCGTGCCCGCTGTGACCCTTTACCCACAACCACTCCACATCGTGCTGTGCGACGGCAGCGTCGAGGCGCTGCCAAAGGTCCTGATTCTTTACGGCCGTGCGACCGGCCGTACGCCACCCGTTGGCGCGCCATCGCCCGATCCATTGCGTAATGCCCTGGCGCACGTACTGTGAATCCGTGGTCAACACCACGCGTGACGATCTCTTGACCCTCTCAAGGCCCCGGATAGCCGCCATCAGTTCCATTCGGTTGTTGGTAGTCTCCGCCTCCGCGCCACTGATCATCTTTTCGTGATCGCCATAGCGCAGCAGGGCCGCCCAGCCACCCGGTCCAGGGTTACCGCGGCAGGCACCGTCCGTGAAGATCTCAACCGTCCCGGCCAACTCGATTCCAGGCACCAATCCTGGGGTACGCCACAGGTGCCAGTTTTCTCGAACCCAGAGCCGGATTACGCCGCTCTACCCGCCCACCTAGGGTTTGCTTGACCGCTGAGATGATATAAATGCCCCCAATGGGGGGTTGAAAATGTCGAAGCCCCTCGCTCACTCGCCCTCTTCCCTTGCTCCACGAGAACGGGAGCTGGTAACCGAGGTAGGAGACTTCTTCATCGAGTTCGAAACCGAGCACCGCCAGCCAGTCGAAAAGACGCAAAGGATTGATGAACCGCAGACTGGAAAATGCATCATCCCGGAAACGGCCGTAGAAACTCCGTATGCCCCAGACGCTGAGTGCATTGAAGGCACAAACGACGATGCGGCCGCCAGGCACCACCACCCGCGCCACCTCCCGAAGAGCCCGTCTCGGATCCCGCTCCAGTTCCAGTGCGTGGTGCAAGACGAAACCATCAATGGAATGCGATGGCAGAGACAGCGCGCTTACCTCGCATTCGAAGCTGGCGAGTTCCGGGTGGGCGGAGGCACCCCTTGCGGCCGCGTAGAAACAGTTTCTTACCATGCATCGGGAAACCGACCCGGCGAGCTGTGTGTCCTGTCCGGCCCACACCAGCGTATCCCCGTGGAAACGTCTGACCTGGTCCGCGAGATGCGGCTGCTCCTCAAGCACGACACGCTGCCCAATGGGAGTGTGATGCCAGTCAAGATGTGAGGAGGGCCGGTTTGCCAATGGACGATCGATATCGCAAAGTACTCGCCATTCTAACGTTCCGGGTACCCACCGCAAACATGACGTCTGTTCGCTCCCGCGTACTGCCCCATCTGCTCGCCATTGCTCTCGCCGTAGGCGGCGCGGGTTGCCAGATACTGACCGAGAATCCCCCTCCCCTGGTAACGCACGAACCACCAGTGCCCGACATCCGCCATGAGGTCAGCATTGCACCACCGGCACTGCCGCCTGCGGTGACCGCCGATTCTAGCTTCAGCGATGTTCCAGCAGAGGTGCAGGCGGACCTCTGGAGCGAGCTGCGCGCGCGCATGAGTCTGTCATATGAAATCGACAGGAACTCGATACAGGCCGAACTACGCTGGCTCAAGCGTCATCCGAAGTATCTGATGCGACTTCAACCTCGTATGCAGCGTTACCTGCCCTATGTGATGCAACAAGTCGCTGCGCGAAACCTCCCGGGTGAGCTCGCACTGCTGCCGATCATCGAAAGTGCGCTCGATCCCTATGCCTTCTCGCCAGGCGGCGCCGCGGGACTCTGGCAGATCATGCCGCGTACCGGCACGCGATTCGGCCTCCAGCAGAACTGGTGGCAGGACCAGCGCCGGGATCCGGTTGCTGCCACCCAGGCAGCGCTGGATTATTTGCAGATACTGCACACCCGTTTTGACGACTGGCTACTAGCCGTTGCCGGTTACAACGCCGGGGAAGGCAACGTCTCGCGCGCCAGACGGCGTGCACCGGCCAACTCCTCATTCTGGGATCTGAAGCTGCCGCGTGAGACGCGAGCCTATGTCCCGAGGCTGTTGGCGGTCTCGGCTGTGATCGCCGATCCTGAGCGATTTGAATTACAGCTGCCAAACCTGACAGCTAAACGGACATTCGTCGAAGTCTCGACTCACGACCAGTTCGACCTGCTCAAAGCAGCCGAGGCGCTCGGCACGGATGTCGAAACGCTCTACGACTGGAATCCCTCGCTCAATCAGTGGGCCACGGCCCCGGCCGGACCACACCGCCTGCTGGTACCCGCGCACCTCGAACCGGAGGCTCAACAGCGTATCGATTCCGTTCCGGCAAACAACCGGCTGCAATGGCTGCGACTCGAGGTCGCCAGAGGCGACACCCTGTCCGGCATCGCCAACAAGCACAACACCGACGTCGCGACCCTCAAGCGAGTGAACAACCTGCGAGGCACGACCATTCGCATCGGCGATGCGTTGTTCGTACCGGGTGCATCAGCCGACATCACCAATTTCACGCTTGCATCTCGCCGCGGTACCGCATCCTATTCGGTGAAGCCGGGAGATTCGCTCTGGTCGATATCGAGAGCATTCGACGTCTCGATGACACATCTGATGAAGCTCAACCAGGTGGGGCCTCGGGATGTACTGCGAATCGGGCAGGAGATACGCATACCTGGTGGCCGGGAAGTGGTCCGCATCGTGAACTACCGCGTGCGCCGGGGGGATTCGCTGGCACGCATCGCCGCCCGGTTCGACGTCACGGTGGCCGATATCGCCAGGTGGAACTCGCTGGACACCGCCAACTACCTGCGACCCGGTCAGCGTATGAAACTGCATGTGAAAGTCGTCGGCGCGGCGGACTGACGCCCGCACCGCACTCTTAGAACTGTTCGATGTCGGCCGCGTCCCTGAATGCCTGAAACAGCGCGGCAAAATCCAGACGATCCGTACGCTGCTGGAAGACATCACGCATGCTGTCTGCCTCCGAATCCGTCATCGCGCCAAGGTCCCCATCGAGAACACGCGTTACCGTGACGATCGCCTGGCCATCTGGTAGATCCGCAGTGCCGACGCTCTTCTCCATACCCAGCGGGCGCGCCAGTTCAAAAGCCTTTGCAGAGACACTGACGGGAACGCCGGGCTGGTTGCGGATAGCGAGCGTGTGCCTTTGCCACTCCAATCCATAGCTCTCGGCAATGTCCAACACGCTTTCTCCCGCTTCGATTCTGGCCAGCGCTGCAATGTGGGCCTCGTCAGCGAACACCGCCGCCCGTGCGGTGCTCAAAGCCGAAACGACTTCCTCGCGCACGTCTTCCAACGACAGCTGTTCCGGCTCGAAACGATCGGTGACACGCGCCACCACCGCACGCGTATCGTCCAACGAGATGGCGGCCGTATTGTTGCCGCTGACCAGTACATCGTCACCGAATACTGCCCCGCGCAGTTCATCCTGTTCGAACATCGCCAATCCCGAATCACGCGTGATTCCCTTCAGATTCTGGATCTCGAGCTGCATGGCGGCGGCAATGCCATCCAGCGAGTCATACTGTTCGAATGCCAGGTTGTCGAGTTCATTCAGCTTATCGGCATAGAACGTTTGTGCCTCTTCCCTTCGCAGACGCGCTTCGATTCCCACGCGCTGCTCCTCCAATGAGGGATATTCACGCACCTGTACGCCATCGAGGCGAATGAGATGGTAGCCAAACTCACTCTTCACCGGCTCTGACAGCTGATCTTCCTCCAATGCCCAGAGTGCTGCTTCGAACGCAGGGTCGAACACACCGCTGCCGACGAGTCCGAGGCTGCCACCGCTACCGGCGGAACCCGGGTCTTCCGAATACTCCTTCGCGAGTTCCTCGAACGACGCCCCTTTCTCGATACGCGATTTTATGTCTTCGAGTAAGCGCACGGTTGTGGGCTCGTCTCGCTCGTCGTTGGGCCGCAGGAGAATGTGAGAACTGTCCCGCTGCTCGAGATCGGTAGCCTCCGCCTTGTCGGCTTCATAGGCTGAGGCGATTTGCTGCTCTCCAATCTCGATGGAGGGATCATCGAGGAGCTGTTCCAAGTCTAGCACCACATACTCAACGTCCACGGACTCGGGCGTTACGTACTGAAGCTGGTTTTCGAAGTAGTGCGTATCGATGTCTTCGTCTGTCAGGCTGATCTGCTCTTCAAATCCACCGATAGTAAACTTGAGGTAAGCCAGGTCGCGTTTTTGCCCCACGAGCCTCGCCAGCTGCCGGATTTCCCAGTCGGATACCAGCGATGTCTCGCTGACCCCATCGCTGAGTTGCTCGATGGACAGCACGAGTGAGGTTTCGTCGAGATAATGCTGGGGCGTGTATCCGAGTGCCTGGACGGTGCGCCGATAGACGTCGTTGTCGAACCGTCCACCAATCTGGAAATTCGGATTGGCAACCACCATGCGATCCACACGATCTTTCGCGGCCTGGATACCGAGATCATCCAGGGACTGGCGCAACACCGCCCGCGAGATCAGTTGCTGCAGCACCGGCCCCTGCAAAACCGCCGGATCGATTGACGCGGCATCGATCTGCTCTCCGTATTGCGCCACGATTTGACGCCGTTCCCTCTCCACGCCTTGCGAGAGTTGCGCCTGGGTTATTTCTTCGCCATTGACGCTTGCGATGTTGATGTCACGGGTGAGGAACACGTTGAAGGCACCAAACCCGAACAGGGCCAGCGATGCGATCAACAGAATGACAATGACCTGGAAGGTCCTGCTTTGGGTTTGGTCGCGCAGCTTCTGCAGCATCTACTTCTCCATAAGAAAAAAGGCGCAGAAAACTGCGCCTTCCCTCATGCTAATAGGGACAGAATCAGTTGAGGGCGTCTTTCAACGCCTTGCCCGGTTTGAACGCCGGTACCCGTGCGGCCGCAATATGGATCGGAGCACCCGTTTGCGGATTTCGCCCCATGCGTGCGGCACGGTCACGAACCGTGAAGGTGCCGAAACCAACCAGTGCGACCGGATCGGACTGTTTCAGAGAATTCGTAACAGCATCCAGTGCCGCATCGAGAGCCCGGCCCGCGGAAGCTTTCGAAATATCTGCTGTATCTGCAATGCGATCAATGAGTTCAGATTTGTTCACTTTTTGCCCCTCAGGATCTGGAGTTACAAGGTTGTAACCCCAATGAAAAGTTGCTGTATGACTACACCCGCCGTGAGTGTGCGGCGTTTATACCAACCTTCGTGTACCAACTGCAATACCCCATTCCACAGGGATTTGCGAGACAACCTCTCACGCTCGCCACAACGCGCCGGCTCAACGGGTCAGTGAGTGCTGATCGAGCGCGCTCCTTCCGATCCGCCAACGTCCGACACCGGACCCTGCACCTCCCCAGTCGCGGGCAGCGGTTCCGGCATGCGTTCGAGCGCCAGCTGCAAAACCTGGTCCATCCAGGCCACCGGATGAATGGTGAGTGCTTCTTTAATGTTGTCTGGTATTTCCTTGAGATCCCTCTCGTTTTCAGCCGGGATGATCACATGTCCGATGCCGCCGCGGCCCGCCGCGAGCAACTTTTCCTTGAGCCCGCCAATGGGCAGCACCTGGCCTCGTAGTGTAATTTCTCCGGTCATGGCGAGGTCAGCACGCACTGGAATCCCGGTGATGACGGACACGAATGCGGTACACATACCGATGCCCGCACTTGGTCCGTCTTTCGGTGTACCCCCCTCGGGCACGTGAATGTGCAGGTCATATTTTTCGTGAAAATCTGCCGGAATACCGAGACTTTGCCCGCGGCTGCGCACAAATGTCAGGGCTGCCTGGATGCTCTCCTGCATCACATCACCCAGCGATCCTGTCTTCGTCTGCCGTCCTTTGCCCGGTACGGCGACAGCCTCGATGTTCAGCAGCTCCCCACCGACCTGGGTCCATGCGAGGCCCGTAACAATACCTACCTGGTTGTTTTCCTCGGCAAGGCCATAGGTGAATTTGCGTACGCCGAGGTAGTCTTCGATATCGTCGACATCGACGGTGATGGACTCCCAGGTGCCACTCAGCGCATTGTTCTTGACTATCTTTCGAGCCAGCTTCGCGATCTCGCGTTCGAAACCGCGCACTCCCGCTTCCTTGGTGTAGAACCGCACCATGTGCAGCAGCGCATCGTCACTCACCTCGAGTTCGCCTTTCTTCAAGCCGTTCTGTCCAACCTGCTTGGGCACCAGATAACGCCGCCCGATATTGAGTTTCTCATCCTCGGTGTAGCCCGGCAGCCGGATGACCTCCATACGATCGAGAAGAGCCGCCGGAATGTTCATGGAGTTGGAGGTGCAGATGAAAAACACGTCCGACAGATCGTAATCCACCTCGAGGTAGTGATCGTTGAACGTGTTGTTCTGCTCGGGATCGAGCACTTCAAGCAATGCGCTGGCAGGGTCGCCACGCACGTCCACGCCCATCTTGTCCACCTCATCGAGCAGGAACAACGGGTTGCTTACACCCGCTTTGGAAATCTTCTGGAGAATCTTCCCGGGCATCGATCCTATGTACGTGCGCCGGTGCCCGCGAATTTCAGCTTCGTCGCGTACACCGCCAAGCGCCATGCGCACGAATTTCCTGTTCGTTGCACGTGCCACACTTTCGCCTAGAGAGGTCTTGCCGACACCGGGTGGCCCTACGAGACACAGCACCGGTCCTTTCATTCGCTTCACACGTGACTGTACGGCCAGATACTCGATGATGCGTTCCTTTACCTCCTCAAGACCGTAGTGGTCGGCATCGAGGATCTCCTGGGCCACCGTCAGGTCCTTGCGTACCCGGCTACGCTTCTTCCAGGGGATGCTCACCATCCAGTCGAGGTAGCTGCGCACGACAGTCGCCTCCGCAGACATCGGGGACATGTGGCGCAGCTTGTTGAGTTCGCCCATGGCCTTGTCCCTGGCTTCCTTGGACATACCGCCGGTTTCGATCTTCTCTTTCAGCTCTTCGATCTCGTTGGGCGCATCCTCGAGATCGCCGAGTTCCTTCTGAATGGCCTTCATCTGCTCATTCAGGTAGTACTCCCTCTGGCTCTTCTCCATCTGTTTCTTGACGCGCCCGCGAATGCTCTTTTCAACCTGTTGCACATCGAGTTCCGCCGCCATCAGACCGACCACGATGTCGGTTCTTTGCTTGAGATCCTCGGCCTCCAGAACGGACTGTTTCTGATCGATCGACAACGTCATCTGCGCAGCGATGGTGTCCAGCAGTCGCGCGGGGTCGTCGATGCTCGAAATCGAAGAGAGCACCTCCTGCGGCACGTTGCGGCTCGTCTTCACGTATTGTTCGAACTGCGAGAGCAGCGTTTTAACGAGTGCCTCGCCTTCCGCCCCATCGGCCACGGGCTCGTCCAGACCGGTCATCGTAGCGCTCAGGTATTCACCATCGATATCCAGCGTCCCCACCCGTGCGCGTCGTTCACCTTCGAGCAGCACCTTCACGGTTCCATCTGGCAACTTGAGCAATTGCAGGATCGTCGCCAGCGTTCCGACCTCGAACAGGTCGCCTTCCGTGGGATCGTCGAGATCCGCATCACGCTTGGCCAGCAACAGGATCTGTTTGTCTGCTGCCATGGCGGCATCCAGTGCGAGGATGGAACTTGCGGTACCCACGAACAGCGGGTGTACACCATGCGGATACACCACCATGTCACGCAGGGGCAAAACGGGGAACTCTGACACTTACCTTACCTTCTCAATACGCAGTCAATTTGGAGCCGATACGGGGCCAGCGGTGCCGAACACCGGAGCGGCCGGATCGCGGTCGGATGGGCACGCTACGCGCCACCTGGTTTGTGGACTCAATCGTCGGTGGCTACCTTGGCCTTGTCGACGTTTTCATACATCAGCATAGGCTCACTCTCACCCTTGATGACACTCTCATCGATGACCACTTTGGCCACCGAATCGGAGGATGGCAGATCGTACATCGTGTCGAGCAACACGGCCTCGAGGATGGATCTCAGGCCCCGGGCGCCGGTTTTGCGCTCCATCGCCTTGCGTGCCACGGCCCGCAACGCATCCTCACGAAAATCGACCTCGACCCCCTCCATCTCGAACAACTTGCCATACTGCTTGGTCAAGGAGTTGCGCGGCTCGGTGAGGATCTGCACCAACGCGCCGGTATCGAGTTCTTCGAGTGTGGCTACCACCGGCAGCCTGCCCACGAACTCGGGAATGAGCCCGTATTTGATCAGGTCCTCGGGTTCGACCTGCCGCAGGGTTTCCCCGATGTTGCCAAGCTCCTGCTCGGCCTTCACCTCCGCACCAAAACCGATACCGGATCTGTCCGATCGGTCGAGGATCACCTTGTCCAGCCCGGCGAACGCACCGCCACAGATGAACAGTATGTCTGATGTGTCCACCTGCAGGAATTCCTGCTGGGGATGCTTGCGCCCGCCCTGAGGCGGCACCGATGCCACGGTTCCCTCGATCAGCTTCAGCAAGGCTTGTTGTACACCCTCGCCAGATACGTCTCGAGTGATCGACGGGTTATCGGATTTTCGCGAAATCTTGTCGATCTCGTCGATATAGACGATGCCGACCTGCGCGCGCTCGACGTCGTAGTCACACTTCTGCAGCAGCTTCTGAATGATGTTCTCGACATCCTCGCCGACATAACCTGCTTCTGTGAGGGTGGTTGCATCGGCGATCGTGAATGGCACGTCGAGAAGGCGTGCCAACGTCTCCGCGAGCAGTGTCTTACCGCAACCGGTGGGTCCAATCAGCAAAATGTTCGACTTGGAGAGTTCGACCTCGTCTTTCTTACCCGTGTAATTGAGACGCTTGTAGTGGTTGTACACCGCGACCGAAAGCACTTTCTTGGCGTGATCCTGACCAATGACGTACTGATCCAGAATCTCGTTGATCTCGGGGGGTATGGGCAACCGATCGCTTTCCGAGGTCTGGGTACCTTCCGTGACTTCCTCGCGGATGATGTCATTGCAGAGCTCGACGCATTCGTCGCAGATGAATACCGACGGGCCCGCGATCAGCTTGCGCACTTCGTGCTGGCTCTTGCCGCAGAAGGAGCAATACAAGAGCTTGCCTGAATCGTCTCCCTTACCGCTTTCGTCGGACATACCGCGCGTGCCTCTTAGTCACTGTTGGCCACGAGATGCTTCGTGACTCTGTATCGCTGATGAACGCGATCGACCAGCCACCCGCTATGTAAGCAGTTGGTAGCCTGGGGTTCGAATCGGCTCTTGAAGTCAGCTATCGGCTCACTGTACCTTGCTGTGTCTTTACGGATATTGCAAGTCCCCGCTTGTAAGGGTGTTTGACCACTCTCTGCAGGGATATCGGTGTTTTTACGGGGTGCGGCAACTATCAGGCATCTTGCCTTAGCTTCTACTCGCCAACTGCCCGGTCAAGTTTATTGCGCGGCTCTTGAACCAGGTCGACCAGACCGTACTCCTGCGCATCATGGGCGTTCATCCAGTAATCCCGATCGGAATCAGCGCGTATGCGTTCGACGTCCTGGCCGGTATGCTCGGCCAGAATCCGATTCAGCTGCTCGCGCATCAGCAGAATCTCCTTGGCCTGAATCTCGATGTCCGCCGCGACACCGCGCGCACCGCCAATGGCTGGCTGGTGAATCATCATGCGCGAATTTGGCAGCGCATAGCGCTTACCCGGAGCACCGGCCGCTAACAGAAACGCGCCCATGCTAGCCGCCTGACCAATGCACATGGTGCTCACATCGCACCGCAGAAATTGCATGGTGTCGTAAATCGATAGCCCCGCCGTCACCGACCCGCCGGGTGAATTGATGTAGAGATGGATATCCTTGTCAGCGTTTTCCGATTCGAGGAACAACAGCTGGGCGACTACGAGGTTGGCCACCTGGTCTTCCACCGGCCCCACGACGAATACGATTCGATCCTTGAGCAAGCGCGAGTAGATGTCGTAGGCACGCTCGCCTCGAGCCGATTGTTCAACGACCATCGGTACCATACCGAGGTTCTGCATCTCGTGAATTCTGTCGTCCATCATGACCTCCGCCCAATCTCTAGTTTGTGGCACTACTCACTGTCATCATCGGCGGGCACGTCAACTTGCACCGCCTTCTCATCATCGTCAACTGCATCCGCCTCGCCACTATTCTGATCCGCTTCTACCGCTTCTTCCTCGGCTTCGGGAAGCGTCTTGCCAGACACGATATCCGTATAGCTGCTTTTTAGCACATCGACCGTCGCCGCTTCCAAGACATGCTCGACAACCTGTTCCTCGAGCACGGCCATCTGAACGGACTCGAGCTGCTCGGGGTTTCCGTAATACCATTCGATGACCTGCTGCGGGTCGGGATACGACTGAGCCATCTCCTCGAGACGCCCCCGTACCTTCTCATCGTCCGCTTCGAGCTCGGCGGACTTGATGATCTCATTGACTACCAGCCCCACTGACACGCGGCGCTGCGCCTGCTCCTGAAACAAATCATCCGGCATTTCCGGAGCCTGAGCAGAGCCATACATCTGCATCTGCTGCAGCATCTGATCCTTCAGCGCGTGGATTTCGCGGTGCACGAGTGCATGCGGCAGCTGTAAGCTATGCAGTTTGTGCAGTTGGTCCATCACCTGCTGTTTCACCTGGTTGTTGGCCGCGGCTTCCATCTCTCGTTGCATGTTCTGCCGCACATCGTCCTTAAAAGCCGGGAGTCCACCCTCTTCGACCCCGTGCTGGGCGAAAAACGCATCATCGAGTTCGGGCAACAACTCTTCCGCCACTTTCTTGACCGTCAGCGCAAACTGTACCGTCTTACCCGCAAGATTTTCGGCCTGGTAGTCATCCGGGAAAGTAGCATCGATCTCTCTGCTCTCCCCCGCGGACAGACCCATCACGCCCTCGTCGAAGTCTTCGATCATCTGACCCTGACCAACCGAAAACTCTACATCCTCACCCGTGCCTGCCTCGAATAGCTCTCCCTCGAGGCGGCCCTGGAAGTCCACCGTCACCTGATCACCCTGTTTCGCCGCTCGCTCGACTTCCTCGTGGGTTTTACGCTGCTCACGCAGGCGGGCGATCATCTCCTTGAGATCCTTATCGGTGATCTCACCTTCCGGGCGTACCACTTCCACCTGGCCGAGATCACCGAGCGCGACGCTTGGGAAAACCTCGAACGTGGCGGTGAATTCCAGGTCGATACCGGGGTCCATCTTGAGCACTTCGAGACTCGGCTGGCCCGCTGGCATGAGTTCTTCCTGCTGGACGGCATTGGCGAAGCTCGACTCCATCAGTTCACTTGCCACTTCGACGCGCACGGACCGACCAAAACGTCGACGTACTTCTTTCAGCGGCACCTTGCCGGGGCGGAACCCGGGCAGGTGTACCTTGCCACGCGCATCGGTCAATCGAGTGGTGATCTGTGTCTCGAATTCCTCGGAGGGCACTACGATTGTCAGCCGCCGCTCGAGACCACTGGTTGTTTCAACGGATACCTGCATCTTGAAGCACAATCAAATTGAGTAAATGGGGTGGACGATGGGTCTTGAACCCACGACCGCCGGGATCACAACCCGGAGCTCTACCAACTGAGCTACGTCCACCATTAACAGACGATGATTCGCCATCCTGGCGCCACATCTCTAATCTACAAACACCGGCCCGGGCATCCGTGCCCGGGCGTTCTACGATCTGTCAACTGCACCCTCTGGAAATGGTACGCCCGGAAGGACTCGAACCTTCAACCCTCGGCTTAGAAGGCCGAT
>DCWG01000155.1 GCA_002327525.1 Gammaproteobacteria bacterium UBA2168
TCTTCTTTGATTACGTGGATTTCCGGGATGTGAGCGATGCCGGTGCGGGTGCCGGGTTCGAGCTGTTGTGTTAGTTCGATTCAACCGTCATCCGAGCGTTCGTTTCTTTCTGGTTCTAGGAGATGCGATTTAGTCCTATAATCGCGCGCCTTTGGATGACGCGGGATTACAGTGACCGTACGCACCAGAGTCGCACCCTCGCCGACCGGCGATCCACACGTGGGCACAGCCTACATGGCGCTGTTTAACTGGGTGTTCGCAAAAAGCCAGGGGGGCAGCTTCATTCTGCGCATCGAGGACACCGATGCCGCCCGCAGTACGCGTGAATCCGAGGACATGATCATCGATTCGCTGCGCTGGCTCGGCATCGAGTACGACGAGGGTCCATATCTCGGCGGTCCTCACGGCCCCTACCGCCAGAGCGAGCGTCTGAAGATATACGCCCAGTACGCGGGACAACTGCTCGACGACGGCCACGCGTTCCACTGCTTCTGTACGCAACAGCGCCTGGATGAAGTGCGTGCGGCCCGGCGTGCCGAAGGGTTGAACCCGGGGTACGACGGGCACTGTATCGGCCTCGACGCCGATGAGGTGGCGCGACGCATCGACACTGGTGAAGCCAGCGTGGTGCGGATGCGAGTTCCGGAACAGGGCAGTTGTACGTTTCGCGATGAGCTGCGCGGAGAAATCGAGATTCCGTACAGCCAGATCGACATGCAGGTTCTGATGAAGGCGGATGGATATCCGACCTATCACCTGGCCGTGGTGGTGGACGATCATCTCATGGGCATCACCCACGTCCTGCGTGGAGAGGAGTGGATCAGCTCCGTGCCCAAGCACAAGCTGTTGTATGACTATTTCGGCTGGCCGATGCCGGTGCTGGTACACCTGCCGCTGCTGCGCAATCCCGATTCCAGCAAGCTGTCGAAGCGCAAAAACCCAACCAGCGTGAACTATTACCGTGCGATGGGCTTTTTACCGGAGGCGCTCACCAACTATCTGGGGATGATGGGCTGGTCGATGCCGGACGAACGCGAGATATTCTCTCTCGAGGATATGGTGAAAGCCTTCGAACTCAAGCGCATCTCGCTTGGTGGCCCCATCTTCGACATGGAGAAGCTGAGTTGGCTGAACGGTCAGTATCTGCGCGGGCTCGATGACGAAGCGTTCATCGACCGGGTTGCGGACTGGGCAATGAACCGTGACAACCTCGCACGGCTGCTGCCGCTGGTGAAAGAGCGCACCGAGCGCTTCAGCGAGCTCCTACCTCAGGTGGACTATTTACTGGGTGAGCGGCCCGCGCTTTCGGCAGAGCAATTCGAGATACAGGGGTTGGATGTGGACAAGGTGAGGGAAATTCTCTTTTTCACGTCCAGCGACTTCGATCGGGTACGCCACTGGCAGCGCGACGAACTGTTACGGATATGTCAGATCAACGCAGATCGACTCGACCTTAAGCTGCGTGATTTCCTGAAACCACTTTTTGTTGCCGTCAGCGGGCGAGACGTCAGCCTGCCGCTGTTCGACTCCATGGCGTTTGTGGGTTCTGACATCACGCGTATCCGCATCCGCGAGGCGCTCAGCGCCGTGGGCCTGTCGAAAAAACTGGCGAAACGTCTCGAAAAAGCTTATCAACGGTATTCCTGATCGTACCAGCTGCCGCAGAGGGAGAACGCAATGGCTGCATATTTCATCGCGCAATATGTCGTAAACGATCCCGCGCTCTATGCCGAGTATCGGGGCGGTGCGGGTCCGAGCATCCAGGCGCATGGCGGAGAACTGATCTCATTCGACGTGGCCGCGGAAACTGTGGAGGGTAATCCGCCGGGTTCGCAGACCGTGATTTTGAAGTTTGACTCGGCGCAAGCGGCCAGGGCCTGGTATGAATCGGCCGAATACCAGGCGGTGGTTGGTAAGCGCCTGAGCGCAACGGATGGTTATGCCGTGATCGCGCAGTCTATGAACGCCGGCTGACGAGGTTAGCTGGCGGTGGACCTGGTGGCTTCCGAGGGATTCATGCGCAGCGCCTCCAGCAGCCCCGTGAGGATCAGGTCCGGCACCACCGCATCGAACAGGTCTTCACGGTCGAACAGGTGCGCGAAACCACCAGTGCCGATGACCAGTGGCGGATCATCGGCAAACACCTGATCGGTAATGCGTGTGACCAGTTCCTTCACCATGCCGACGTTGCTCCAATAGAGACCGCTCTGGATACTCTCGATGGTGGTCTGACCGATGCTGGTGCGTACCGGCTTGATCTCGACGGAAGGTAGCTGCGCGGTCTTCGATTCGAGCGCGTCCATGGCCAGGCGGACGCCGGGCATGATGTTGCCGCCGAGAAACTCGCGCTTTGCAGTGATGGCGCACACTGTCGTTGCGGTGCCGAAGTCGACGACGATGAGGTTTCGGTTGGGATAGAGTTTCACCGCACCCATGGCGTCGGCAATACGATCTGCGCCGACTTCTTTTGGATCCTTGTACTTGATCCTGAGCCCCGTCTTGATGCCGGGCCGCATGATCATGGGGTTGATGTTGAAGTACTTCTGGCAGCAGGCACGCAGTGAGTAGTTGATGTCCGGTACGACTGAACAGGTGGCGATGGTGGTGATGAGATCCGGATCGACGCCGTTTTCGCGAAGGGCCCCGCGCAGAAACACGCCCAGCTCATCGGAAGAGGAACGCACCGACGAGGTGCGCCGAAATTGGCTGATCAGGTCGGGACCGTCGAACACTCCGCAGTAGATCTGGCTGTTTCCGACATCGAGGGCGAGGATCATGGGGCCTTCCTTAACCGATGGGCATTGCGCTCAGGCACATTCGACGTTGTCGATCAGACGAACGGCCAGGCCGTTGCTGTCGAGCGATGCGGCCGCGAAGCGCCTTCTACCCCGTGTTACGAGGTAGTCGACGTCGAAACCGACTGCCGCCAGCTTTTTGGCGACGTCTTCATCTGAATATGGAGAAGTGAGTAGTTTGTGCAGACGCGGGGCCACCTTACGGGTTTCGCCATTGAGATTGATGTTGCGCGACGACACCGCCAGTCCGTCGCATTCGCGTATGGTTTCGCAGCCGACGATCTCCACGTTCATGAAAAAAGTCTCCACCATGTCGCTGATGAGACGGTACTGCTGGTAGTCCTTCTTGCCGAAGTAGGCACGCGTGGGCAGGACCAGGTTGAGCAGCTTCATCACGACGGTGAGTACCCCGGTGAAATGCCCTGACCGGTGTTCGCCACAAAGTGTGCGGCTGAACTCGTTTTCGTCCACCTGATAGCGATAACCGTCGGCATACATGTCGTTGTAGGTGGGTCTGATGACAACATCCACACCCAGACGCTTGGCCAGCACCAGATCGTCTTCCATCGTGTCCGGATAGTTGTCGAGGTCGTCAGGGTTGTTGAACTGCGTGGGGTTGACGTAGATGCTTAGTACGGTGAAGTCGTTTTCGTCTACGCTGCGCTCGAGCAGTGAGGCATGGCCCCTGTGTAGTGCGCCCATGGTCGGTACGAAACCGATGGTGCCCTCGAGCGTGTTACGCAACGTACGCCATGTGCGAGTTTTGTCGATCACCCTCATGCGTAACTCTCCTCCCGGCTTGGGAAAATGCCGCTGGTGGTGTCCTCATGAAATCCGTTGACCGCTTCGGTGAGTACCTGGTGGCCGCTCGCATAGTGGCGCAGAAATCTCGGCTTGAAGCTCGGATTCATGCCGAGCATGTCCTGCAGCACGAGTACCTGACCGTCGGTGCCGGCGCCGGCGCCGATACCGATGGTGGGAATGCCGAGTTGCTCCGAGATCAGCTTGCCGAGGGCCGCGGGGACGCATTCCAATACCAACGCAAAACAACCGGCGTCTTCCAGACGCTTTGCAGATTCCAGGATATTCGAGGCCTGGCCTTCAGACCGGCCCTGCACCTTGTGTCCGCCGAAGGCTTCCACAAACTGGGGTGTGAGGCCCAGATGGCCCATCACCGGTACGCCAGATTCCACGACATGGGCCATGATATCGAGCTGTCCTGCCTCGCCCTCTATCTTCACCGCATTGGAGCCAGCTTGCATCAACTGGCCCACAGCCTCCATGGCGGGCGCCATACCTTTGCGTACGCAGAGAAAAGGCATGTCTGCGACCACGAACTTGTCCGGTGCGCCTCTGCGCACCGCTCGCGTGTGTAGGGCCATCAGGTCCACGGTGGCATGCACCGTGCTCTTGAAGCCGTGCATTACCATCGCCAGGCTGTCGCCAACCAGCAGGCAGTCTATATCGGTTTCGTTGAGCACCTGAGCTGACCAGAAGTCGTAGCAGGTGACCATGGAAATGTTCTGGCGCGCGCGCTTGCGCTTGCAGAAATCGAGTACGTTCATGTGGGGCGCCTCCCGTATCGGGAGGCACGAGGTCGAACGGTAGCGCCGGAGAAGGTCGGCCTGGTTATCGTGTATCTTGTCATTCGGTACCTGTCCCTCTGTTGCAGAGTTGATCAAGTCCAACAATCCACTTGAATCGATTGTGGGTGCGCCAGTGCCGCTTCTTATAGTTGTTGCGTCCGGTCGCGGGGGTCTTCGTCCACCTCAGGATCGAAGCCGATGTGCAGATTAGCAGGCGAAACGGATTTGTAAAGATTGGAATTGCAGTTACTTTCTTGTCCGGTCCGGTTCGTACTGGAACACTTCCTCCAGCGATACGCCGAAAGTCTGGGCGATTCGAAACGCCACCTCCAGTGACGGCGAGTATTTCCCGGCCTCGATGGCGTTTACCGTTTGCCGGGTCACGCCAATATGGCCTGCAAGGTCGGCCTGGGTCATCTCGTCCCGATCGAAGCGCAGGCGGCGGATTTGATTGGTGACCGCTGTCGGGGCCATCTCACACGCCCCGTCGGTAGAAGACGAGCTGTGCGCCGGCCTTCGTCAGTTCGGAGAAGAGCATACCCAATACCAGCAGGTGTGCGGCGCTCGCGATGCTAGTCGGGTTGCACATTTGTGTTTTTGGGTCGATAGCCGAGAAGAGAAGGGCATAACCGATAGTGGTAACCACGGAGAAACCGAGTACGTACCCGGCGATATTACCCGCGCGAGCCTCTATGAGCTTGTCTCGTTCGTCTGTGTCCGTGCGACGATCCCAAAGCGTGATGGCGATATGGCCGACTATCTCGAGCACCACGATGAATACGACCACCTGAAACAGCAATCCCAGCGTGGCCGCGGGCCCTGGTGGTTCCCCCGAAAAGGCCTTCACATAGTAGTACCCCGCGAGCAGTAGCATTATGGATGCGTTGATCCAGGCGCTGCGTTCTTTGAAAGGCAAATTTCTGTCCATCTTGATTCGCTCCTCGTTCACCATCGGGTAAGTTATGTCTGCAAAAGTAGACGTATAGTAAAGCAAAGCATTCATAATGTCTAAAATATATTACATTACCTGATGCAGTGGGGACATCGTCAGGTACAGGTAGAATGCGGCCATGAAAACCTATCGAACCCTCGATGTGGACAACCTCACACCAAACCTCGGCGGTGAGGTGGTCTCGTCCATCGATCTTGCTCACCTGACCCGCGATCAGATCGACGAACTTCGTCTCGCCTTTCGGGACCGGCTGGTACTCGTGTTCCGTGCCCAGCGCCTGACACGCGATCAGCACAAGGCATTCGGGCGCCTGTTCGGGGATCTGCACCCCCATCCGGCCAAGACCAATCTCGGATTGCCCGGTGATCCGGAGATCTTCGATATCCGGATTACCTCAAAAACCCGGGTAGCCAATGGCGAGGCCTGGCATTCGGATCTCTCCTGCGAACCGCTGCCCCCCATAGCTTCGGCGCTGTACATCACCCAGACACCGCCCTCGGGCGGCGGTGACACCCTGTTCGCCAACATGCACGAGGCGTTTGAGACGCTATCTGCACCCATACGCGAGTGGCTGGGCGGACTGACGGCGTTTCACGACGGGCGGAAGGATCTCAAGGCCTATGGATTTGAACTGCGTCCCGAGCAGACCTATCCGAGCGCAAGTCATCCGGTGGTGGTGCGTCACCAGGACACGGGCCGGCGGCTGCTGTTCGTCAATGAACCGTTTACCGTGCGTATCAACGAACTGACAGCGCATGAGAGTGAGGTGGTGCTCGCGATGCTCTACCGGCACATCGAAACCAGCACTCGTATCCAATGCCGGGTGCGCTGGCAGCCGAACACGGTGGTAGTGTGGGATAATTACGCGGTGCAGCATCACGCAGTGTGGGACTACTATCCGGAGTCGCGCACGGGGGAGCGGGTGACCGTCAGGGCAACGGTTCCACCCCGTGCCTAGGCAGTGCGCGGCAGAGCGTGCTACGTTGACGCCCGGCGCAATTCGAGATTAGAAGGAAGAACATGTCCGCAGAAAAAGAACTGCTGGTAGAAGACCGCGGCGCGGTACGGTGGCTCACGCTGAATCGACCGGAGGCGATGAACTCCATCACCGGCCAGATGCTCAGTGACCTCAACGAGGCGCTCAAGTCCGCGGACGATGACCCGGACGTGCGTGTGGTGGTGCTCACGGGGGCCGGGCGCGCTTTCTGTGCGGGCCTCGATCTCAAACAAGCGGCGCGAGGGGAGGGCATCGGCGGGGCCGGTCTTGCCACCGCCGGCGCACGTCACTACTCCACGCGGGAAATCTGTACCGTGACGCTGCAGAGAATGGACACACCCGTGATTGCATCGCTCAACGGCGCAGCGGCAGGCTACGGCCTGGACCTGGCCCTCGGCTGCGATATGCGCCTGATGTCTGACAGAGCCATGCTCATGCCGGGTTTCGCCAAGATGGGTGTGGTGCCGGAGAGCGGCGGCACCTGGTACCTCCCGCGGCTGCTCGGTTGGGCGAAAGCGTGCGAGGTGGCGATGCTGGGCGAGATGCTGAACGCGGAGCAGTCCGAGTCTTATGGCCTGGTCAACGCCGCGGTGCCGGCAGACGATCTCGAGACAGTGACCACCGAGTGGGCTGAGAAGATCGCGAACAATGCGCCGCTGGCGATAACGGAACTGAAACGTCTGTTTCGTCATGGCCTCACTCAAGACTTCGAGAGTCACTCACATCATGTGCTGATGTCGGTGTTGAATCTGTTTCGTTCCAATGATTTTCGGGAAGGCGTGCAGTCGTTCGCTGAGAAGCGCCCGCCGAAGTTCTCCGGGGACTAGATGGTCAAGCAGATCCCGTTTGGGTCGGATAGCGAGCCGGTCGAGGAGATGGTGAACGGTTGACACTGCGGGGGGCGGACGCCTAGTATTCCGCGCCTTCGCGATCACGCGCAGTCGTGACGCCAACCGAATGGGGCCATAGCTCAGCTGGGAGAGCGCTACAATGGCATTGTAGAGGTCGGCGGTTCGATCCCGCCTGGCTCCACCAGTACTTACGGAGTGCCGGCCAGGCTGGCTTACTATTTAGTCCCCATCGTCTAGAGGCCTAGGACACCGCCCTTTCACGGCGGTCACAGGGGTTCGAATCCCCTAGGGGACGCCATTTTATCGCGTC
>DCWG01000143.1 GCA_002327525.1 Gammaproteobacteria bacterium UBA2168
AGCTCGACGCGCACATGGCGGAGCAGGGTCTGGATCAGGAGTTGTGGTGGTACCGCGATCTGAGACGTTACGGCAGTGTTCCTCACGCCGGTTTCGGTCTGGGCTTCGAACGCCTGGTATTGTACATGACCGGTATGGACAACATCCGCGATGTCATCCCTTTTCCCCGCGTTCCTAAAAACGCAGACTTCTAGCCACAAATGCTGCAATCCCTGCTACGGCTCAAAACCTTCGTTAGTCCATATCGCTGGCGGCTCGGCAGCGGCATCGTAGCCTTCGGCCTCTCACGACTCTTCGAGGCCATGGTGCCGTTTGCCCTCGCCATCGCCATCGATCGCGTGGCCGCCGGCAATCCCGATATCACGGGGCCGGTGGCGAGTGTCGCGCTGGCGGTGATCGCCCGCTACGCGATCATATCCTGGGCGAGGTATTCCGTCCGCTACGCGGGCCTGCATGCCTCTTTCGACCTCCGCCAGGCGCTCTACGAAGCGTTGCAGTTGCAGGGTTCGAAGTTCTTCACCAAGTACACCATCGGCGACATGATGACGCGCGCGGTGGCCGATATAACGCTGATCCAGCGTCTTATCGCCATGGGCACGATACTGGTGGTGATTCTGGTGTACGCCTCGCTGGTCGGCTTCGGCTTCATGATGTACTTCTCACCAACGTTGACGCTTCTCCTACTTCCGCCGATGCCGTTCGTGTTTTTTTACGCGCAGTGGTCTTCGCGCAAGATGGGGGTTGCCTCCAAGCAGGTACAAGAGCGCCTGTCGGATCTCGGCACCCACGTGCAGGAAAACCTGTCAGGCATCCGCACCATCCAGGCCATGGTCCAGGAGGACAACGAAATAGAGCGTTTCGCACGCACCAACCAGGGTTACGCCAACGCTTTCCACGATCAGGCAAAGATCAATTCGCTGATGATGGCGTGGATGCCGAGCCTCGCCGCGGTGTGCGCTGTCACTATTCTCGGTTACGGCGGCTCTCTGGTGCTCGAAGGAGAAATGACCCCGGGCGCTTTCGTTGCGTTCTTTATGTACGTGAACATGGTGGTGCAACCGTTCCGGGTCGCCGGGTTCATCGTGAACCTCTTCCAGCGCGCCGCCGTGGCCAGCGACCGGCTGTTCGAGGTACTGGATCTCGAGCCCGAGATCAGCAACCGGCCAACTGGCGAGACGCCCGCGCTGGTGCGCGGCAACATCGAGTTCCGGGATCTGAACTTCCGCTATGACGACGCGCTGCCGCTCGCGCTCGATCAGATCAATCTGAATGTAAGTCTCGGTGAGTCCATTGCCATCATGGGCCGTGTCGGTGCCGGCAAGACCACACTGCTGAAGCACCTCGTACGGCTGTTGGACACTCCGCCCGGAACCGTGTTCGTGGACGGGTTCGACGTGCGCGACTACCCGCTATCGCAACTACGCGCCCAGGTGGCAATGGTACCTCAGGATCCTTTCCTCTTCGGTGAACCCCTCTCCGACAACCTGACCTACGACGATCCCGAGCGCACACTCAACCTCATCTGGGAAGCGGCCGCCTCCGCCGATCTCAGAGACACCATCGAGTCCTTCCCGGAGCAGATGCACACCATCGTCGGCGAACGCGGCGTCACTCTCTCCGGCGGACAGAAACAACGTGCAACGCTCGCACGCGGACTCATTCGCGAGGCGCCTGTCCTCATTCTAGACGACTGCTTCTCGAGCGTGGATACCGGCACGGAGGAACACATCCTCTCCGAGCTGAAACGCCTGCGGCGCGGCCAGACAACACTACTCGTCTCGCACCGTGTCTCCACCGTACGCCACTCCGATCGCATCGTGGTGATGGACGCCGGACGCATCGTCGAGATGGGCTCGCATGATGAACTCATCAGCACCGGGGGATACTACGCGGAGCTTGAGCGCATACAGCGCGAGGGCGCGGACGAGTCCGACTATGGCGCGCTGGACGCCACCAGCTGATGGACCGCCAGCGAAAACAGCCCACCCAGCGCGACTATTCCATGTTCGATGCGGAGCTTTCCGGAACCGTGCTCAACATGAGTCTGCTCGGTCGGTTGCTCGGCTGGCTGCAGCCGTATGCGGTCACTCTCACGGTGAGTGCGGCTCTCATTCTGCTGGCCTCCACGCTGCAGGTACTGCTGCCTATCGTCATATCGCTGGTCGTGATCGATCACATCATCCAGGGGGAGACCGAACACCTGGCACCTGATCTCGGCATGATCGACGCAACCGAATGGATCGCCGCGACACTGGACGTACATGTGCTCCTCGCCGCCTGCGTTCTGTACGCTACCCTGCAAATCGCATGGGCCTTTACGGGACACGCCCACCGCATGACGCTGATCTCGTCGGTGATCAAAGCGCTGCGGGACCTGCGCCTGGATCTCTTCCGCCATCTGGAGACCCGTCCCGCCTCCTTCTACGACCGTGTGGCAGTGGGGCGCGTGATGACGCGGGTCACCAATGACGTGGAGGCGCTTTACGAGCTGCTGCGAGGCGTTGGCACGCTCATCGGTGAATTCGTGCCGTTTTTCGTCGCGCTGGCCATCATGCTGGCCATCGACGTACAGCTGACCCTCATCCTGCTGCTGGCCCTGCCCATCATGGGCACCGTGACTTTCTTCTTTCGGCGAGCCACTCGCACCCTGTTCCGCCTGGTGCGCATGAGCATATCGGCGCTCAACCAGAACATGCAGGAAAACCTGTCCGGATTGCAGGTGGTGCAGATCTCCGAACGGCAGGATTACAACCTTAACCGTTATACGCGCATCAATCTCGACAACCTGGAACACGAGCTGAAGAGCGCGCGTGTCGAGACGCTGTACGGCGCCTTCACGGACAGCATGGCGCACGTCGCCATCGGGGTGATCATCTGGTATGGCGCGGGTGCCGTGATCCAAGATCACATGTCGCTCGGTGGCGTCATTCTGTTCACCCGCTTCATCGACATGTTGTTTCACCCGATCGTAGCGCTCGGTGAGCAGACCAACATCCTGTTCCGCGCCATGGCGAGTGGAGAGCGCATCTTCCAGGCCCTCGACTGGGACGAGAAGATCCACGAGCCGGTAGAACCTGCCCTCCTGCCGGAACGGCTGCAAGGTGAGGTGGAGTTCCGGCACGTCGACTTCGGCTACGACCACGACATGCAGATTCTACAAAACGTCTCCTTCACCATAGCACCAGGTGAAAAGCTCGCCATCGTTGGTCCGACCGGTTCCGGCAAGAGCACCATGATTCGTCTTCTGGGCCGGTTCTACGATTTCGACGACAACCAGATCTTTCTCGACGGCATCGATCTCAATCGGATTCACACTCACGACCTGCGGCATCGCGTTGGTGTCGTGCTGCAGGATTTTCACATCTTCTCCGGCAGCATATTCGAGAACATCGCATTGGGTGATGCGCGCATCGATCTCAACCGCGCCATGGAGGCCGCCAGGACCGTCAATGCGCATACCTTCATCGAGACCCTGCCGAACGATTATCACACCGAACTGTCGGAGCGGGGCCAGAATCTGTCGCAGGGACAACGGCAACTGCTCGCCTTTGCGCGCGTACTGGCCGCCGATCCGGAGATATTGGTGCTGGATGAGGCAACCGCCTCCATCGACACCGAAACCGAGCTGCTGATCCAGGATGGATTGCGCAAACTCACCGCGGGGCGCACCTCGATTCTCATCGCTCACCGCCTCCAGACCATCCAGGAAGCCGACCGAATTCTGGTTCTGCATCACGGACGCGTGGAGGAACTTGGTACGCACCAGGAACTGCTCGCCGAGCAAGGGCTTTACTACCAGCTCCACATGCTGCAGTTCCAGGAGATGGACGAGATCACAGCCAGCGACTGAGCTGTGAGCTTACGCCACAGGATTCATGGTATCTGGGCGGGCATGGGTCTGCCGCCGCTGCGCTGATGCTCACGCTACCCACCTGCACCACCATCGTGGCCGCCATTGCACCGGAGTTGCGAAGCGCTCACTCGAAAACCTCTCCCCGGATCCGAAACCAACCCGGGTCGCTTCTGCGGAACTCACGATGTAGCCTCGTCCGTCATGCGAACGAAAATCTCTTTCATCGGCTGTGGTGATGCATTCGGGAGTGGCGGAAGGTTGCAGACCTGCATTCTGGTCAGCACTGCCGCCATGCGATTCACCATCGACTTCGGTGCAACCTCGCTCGTTGGATTGCGTCAACGCAATATCGATCCCAACTCGATCGACGCTGTTCTGCTCACTCACCTTCACGGCGATCATTGCGCCGGCATCCCGTTCCTCCTGCTCGACGCCGTACTCGGTTCGCGACGCGAGCGGCCGCTGACCATAGCCGGACCGCGATCCACGCAGCGACACCTGAATGATCTTCAGGAATCGCTGTTTCCGGGAAGCTCAGGCATGAAGCCGGCCTTCGCGCTGAACTTTCGTGAGTTGGTTCACGATGCATGCACCACCTTCGATTCCCTGGAGGTCCGGGCCATCGCGGCACGCCACACGCCCCAGGCCGAGCCGTCCGCGCTGAAGGTAACGAGTGCCGGAAAGACGATCGCCTACACCGGCGATGGCGAGTACACGGACGCGCTGTCGGAATTCGTCCACGGCGTCGACCTGCTGATCGCTGAAAGCTACTCCTACGACAAACCCATCCCGGGTCACCTCAACTACGAGGACATCGACCGGTTGCAGGCAAAGCGCATCGTCCTCACGCACATGAACGCAGGCATGCTGGCGCGCGCTGACACCCTTGCGCAGGTGTGCGCTTACGATGGGCTCGAAATAGAAATCTAACCTGCCCGGCCCGGCAGGCGTTTTGATATCTAGTTGAGAACCGCGTAGCCGCGATTGCGCAGGCACTGCGTCACGACCCTGTGCCGGGAGCGCACCGCGTCGTTTCCGCCGCGGCTCGCGCCGCCAAGCGCCCCGGCGCCAGCACCACGCACCGCTGCATCGGAGTTGAAGATTGCACCGATGGCGGCCCAGAGTGCCGCCCCGCTGATGGTGGCGGTGGCAACTTTGCGCCCGGCCTGAACTTCGTCGCGGTAGGCCTCACACTCGGCGAGATCCTTTTCATAGCGCGCAGGATCCACACCCTTGGTATCCACGATAGGCTCACCATAGTACGCACAACCCGCGGCCAACAGTGCGCTCAAACAGAGAAGAGTATATTTGCTCATACCCGTATTTCAGCGTCTTGAAACTGAACACAGGCTGAACCGCGCTACCTCCGGCGGGGCGGATTTGGATCATGATCAAACACCTGCGCCTTCATGTGTGTTGCTATTGAGTAAACGCAAGAGGAGGCATGAACATGCAACTAGAAAAACTAATGACGATGAGGGCCACCCTGCGCCAGCCCTCCAGCATGGTGGGCAGCGTTCCACTCGGCGAGCGCTCCATTGCAGAGGTCACCGGCGGGCATTTCGAAGGCGCACGGCTCAAAGGCAGCATCATCACACCGGGTGCCGACTGGATCGTCGTGGGTGCGGGCGGGATCGGCCACATCGACGTGCGCATCACACTCAAAACCGATGACGATGTGCTGATTTACATGCAGTACCTCGGCAAACTCGTCTTCAACGAAGCGCTGGCCGCAGCTCTCGCCAGCGGTGAGGGTACGACATTCGGAGATACCTACTTCATGACCCAACCTCGTTTCGAGACCGGCAGCTCGGACTACGCCTGGATCAATTCCGTCGTCGCGGTGGCCGAGGGACATCTCACACCCAACGGAGTCGAGTACGACGTGTACGAGTGCCGGCACTAGTACCCATGCACGACGAGCACATTCCCAGCGGCGACCGGATCTTCGACTGGATCAGGACAGTTTTCGACTTCGGTGTCCGCCGCCCGGGATACACCGCCGACCGCCAGGCTGAGGATCTCATCGAACGCGAATTCTTGAAACTGGGACTGGACAGCGTACGCCGCGAACCGGTGGAGTTACCGTTGTGGGAACCACTGGCACACTCGTTGTCGGTGACCGCCTCCGGTCGGACATTCGAGATCCCCTGCTTTCCACTACCACACGCCGCCCCGACGGAACCAGTGGACCTGAACCTCCGGGTATTCGAGCCGGATGATCCCGGATCGATGCAGGGGGCTGCCGCTCTGCACACGATGCCACTCATCGAGGTGCCAACGACGCTCCCGATCGATGGCGGTGATATGGCGGCCAAGCCCGATGCCGCCGTGCCATTCGATCTCTCACTGAGCGGCATCGCCGTGGACCCACGCAATTCCTTTGCGGGTGAAGTCCAGACTCTGCCCTTCCCGGCCCCCCTGCAGTCCGTCATGGAACCCGCCATGGATGCCGGTGCAGCCGCCTTCATCGGTGCGCTGACCAACTATCCTGGCGATTCGTACGAGTACTATGTTCCCTACGATGGTATCGAGCGGCCGATACCGGGTGTGTGGATCCGGGGCAGTGATGGATTGCGCCTGCGGGATCTGGCCATGTCCGGTGAGGTGACCGTGCGGCTCAGCGTGGCATCAAGGCGCGAGACGGTCCTGACCAACAACATCATCGGCGAGTTACCCGGGGCCGACGAAGAACTACTGGTCATCGGTTCGCATCACGATGGGCCCTGGGCATCGGCAGTCGAAGATGGCTCCGGTATTGCTATGGTGCTGGCGCAGGCTGCATATTGGTCGCAACTCCCGCCCTCCGATCGCCCACACCGTCTCCTGTTTCTGCTCAACTCCGGCCACATGGCGGGCGGTGCGGGATGCCACACCTTCATCGAAGACAACGCGGCCCTGCTGAAGCGTATCGTACTCGAGGTCCATCTCGAGCACGCGGCCCTTCAATTCGAGGAGAGCGATGGCGCCCTGGCTGCCACGGGCGAACCCGAACCACGCTGGTTTTTCACCTCCCGCAATCACCACCTCAGAAAAGCACTGGTCCAGGCGCTCGAAGCCGAGGCGGTGGACAGAGCACTGATCATCGCGCCTGATGCTTTCGGTGAACAACCAACCACCGACGGCGGTGCCTTTTATCCTGTCGGGGTGCCGCTGGTGAACTTCCTGACTGCGCCGTTTTATCTGTTTGACAGCATGGATACGCTCGACAAGATCGACCGTAACGGCCTGGTACCGCTCACCCGCGCCATCGTGCGGCTCATCGAGAGCACGCGCGGGATCTCGCCTGACGCGATGCGCTCTGGCATCGCCGCCTACACGGCAACGTGACCTCCCGTCGCGTAAATCCCGGGTCGAATCAAGGTCTCGGGGGCGAGCCGCTCTGTATTCGCCGCGAAGGCATACGTCATGCTCACCAAGGCGCCTGGGTCGAGGCAGTTCAACTGCCAGCACGGCGGTGATCGTTGCGGTACGTCAGCGCCCCGGCGGCCGGTACACCGTGATGGGACGTGCGCGTGTCATCCACGAGGCCTGCTCGCGCCAGGGCAGGCCGAGTATGGCACCCCCGTCGACCACCTGCGCATGCCCCGTGATGAACGATGCATGGTCCGAGGCGAGAAAGGCGGCCGCCTCGGCGATATCCTTCGGCTCGCCAACACGCCGCAGGGGCTGCGCGGTCGCGAAGTTCTCCCGAAAACGCGCCATTTCTTCGTCACCCGCATCGAGCCCCGCTGCGAGCGGCGTGGCGATGAAGCCGGGGCAGATGCAATTGACACGAACGTTCCATTCCGCAAGCTCCACTGCGGTCGAACGCGTGAGGTGAATGACCGCTGCCTTGGCCGCCGCATATAGGTGTGGGGAATAACCGATTGCCAGACCAGCGACGGAGCCGGTGTTGACGATACTGCCGGACTCCTGCTCCTTCATGATGCGCGCGGCATGCTTGACCCCGAAAAATACACCCTTCAGCAGCACGTCCAGAGTAATGTCGTAGTCCTCTTCCGTGGTCTCGTCTATGGGACCCAGCGCACCGCCAAACCCTGCGTTATTGAACACACAATCGAGGCGGCCGTACCGCCGTACCGTCTCATCGACCGCACCGGCTACGTCTGTCTCATGCGTGACGTCCACACGCACGAATGTGCCCCCGACCTCGGTTGCCAGCTCCACACCCTGCTCTTCCTGCAGATCCGCAATTACGACCCTGGCACCGCGCGCCCGAAACAAGCGTACACTCGCAGCTCCGATGCCGCTGGCGCCACCGGTGATCAACGCGACCTTTCCGTTCAAATCACCCTCTGGCTGTGTCTGTGGCTCTCCCATCCCCTCTCCCCTGTTTATCCACCAGCGCGCATTCTGCCTTACAATCCCCCCATGTCCGACCCAAACACCACCAGCAGTGGCGAGAAATTTCGCACCGGTGAGGGCGTGAGCGCCATCAAGGATGGTCAGAAGCCAAACGCGAACCGCCTGCGCCCATCGGAGCGCAAACCGCCCTGGCTGCGCGTGCGGCTCGGTGGAGGGGCGCGCTTCGAGGCGGTGCGTGACACGGTACACACGCATCGATTGTCCACAGTCTGCCAGGAATCGCATTGCCCGAACATGGGTGAGTGCTGGAGCAACGGCACCGCCACCATCATGCTGATGGGCAGCGTCTGTACCCGTGCCTGCCGTTTCTGTGCTGTGGATACCGGCAATCCGAAGGGTTGGCTCGACCCGAATGAACCCACCGCCGCTGCACGATCGGTTGCGCTCATGCAGCTCCAGTACGTCGTCCTCACCTCGGTGGACAGGGACGATCTCTCCGACGGCGGTGCCGCGCACTACGCGGCATGCGTGCAAGCCATCAAGAAGTGCAACCCGGGTACGGCCGTGGAAGCGCTAACGCCGGATTTTTCCGGCGACCTGCGAGCGGTCGAAGCAGTGGTCGATTCGGGGCTCGATGTCTTTGCCCAGAACCTGGAAACGGTGGACCACCTCACCCACAGGGTCCGCGACCCCCGGGCCGGTTATCGACAGACGCTGAATGTGCTGCGCCACGCGCGCCAGCACCGTGACGATATAGTGACTAAATCGAGCCTCATGCTCGGCCTCGGAGAGACCGCGGAGGATATCCAACGCGCCATGAACGACCTGCGCGAACAACGGGTGGACATCCTCACATTGGGACAATATCTGCGCCCGACCCTCAATCACCTGCCAGTAGAGCGGTGGGTGCACCCCGACGAATTCGCCGCCTACCGCGATCTCGGTCTTGGTCTCGGATTCATCGAGGTAGCATCCGGCCCGCTGGTCCGGTCGAGCTACCGTGCCGATCGCATACTCGAACAGAACAATCTGGGGCTTGGCGATATTCCGGTGAAAACGCTGCCGTGAAGCGCTTTGTACTGCTCTTACTCGTGCTGCTGCTGATCGGCTGGACCTATCAGGAGCGACGCGTTCTCTTCGCCTATCTTTTCGTCCTGCAGGGTGAAGGAACCCCACCCGAATTGCGTACCTACCCACCCGACCCCGGCATCACCTGGCTGGACGACTACTACACAGTCGATCGGATCGGGCCGGGGACCTACGCCATTAGCGAACCGCGCTACCATCAACTCAACTTCAACTACCTCATCACGGGAACGAAGCGCGCCATCGTGTTCGACGCAGGTCCGGGCGTACGCAATATCCGCCCGATCGTCGAGCGGCTGACCGACTTACCCATCACCTTCATCCCGTCCCATTTCCACTACGATCATGTCGGCGGTCAGGTTTCCTTCGAAAACATTGCGGTGGTCAATCTGCCGTTCCTGCGCGAGCGCGCCCACGATGACCTACTGCGCCCCACGTGGAGCGAACATCTCGGCGACTCAGAGGGATTCGCCCGGCCGGAGTGGCGCGTCTCAACCTGGCTCGACATCGGCTCGGATATCGACCTCGGCGGACGCAGGCTCACCGTGCTCTACACCCCCGGGCACACCACCGACTCGATATCCCTGTGGGATGCCGGTAACAGCCTGCTGTTCTCCGGCGACTATCTCTACCCCGGCCACCTGTATGGGTTTCTACCCAACTCATCCATGGGACACTACTTGTGGAGTTCCGAGTATCTCCTCGGCGTCATCGAAGAACACACCACCGTCCTTGGCGCTCACGGACTGAAACCCCTGAACACTCCGCGTCAGTCCGTCGATGCCCTGCGTGAACTGAAGTGGGGACTCGAAGCCGTGAGGGATGGCGAGGCCGAGGCGACGGGAACCTACCCCGTCAACTACCAGCTCGACGAGGACCTCGTCATGATCGCGGAACCCCGCTGGTTGCAGTCCTGGGATCCACCGGGACGCTAACGTCCCATGATGTAGAACTCCGGATTCGGCTGCATGGCGGTGAGATGGGCCATTCGGTTGGACAACGCGAACAATCCGGAGATCGCCGCGATGTCCCAGATGTCCTCGTCGTCGAAACCCTGTTCGTACAGCAACGCATAGTCGGCATCGTCCACGCTCTGCGGTACGCGGGCGAATTTCACCGCGACATCCAACATCGCATGCTGGCGGGTACTCAACGGTGCGCTACGGTGGCTCACGGCAATCTGATCCGCGATGTATGCGTCCCTGGCGAAGATACGCAGGATCGCTCCATGAGCAACGACGCAGTACGTGCAGTCATTCGCGGCACTGGTCGCAACGACTATCATCTCCTTCTCCGCCTTCGTGAGCCCACCCTCGCGCGACATGACGGCATCGTGGTAATCGAAGAAGGCTCGAAACTCGTCTGGCCGGTGAGCGAGAACGACAAACACATTAGGGATGAACCCACTCTTCTCGGCTACGGCTTCGATTCTCTCGCGAATGTCCGCAGGAAGGCTCGCGAGGGAGGGAACCGGGTAGCGGCTGATGTCGCTCATGGTGCTAACGTCCAATTCAAAGGTCAGAATTCTAGCCCACAATCCCAATCGGATCGCCAACGCCATCGAGTCGGCGAGGGGACCCCAGAAAGGGTATCCTTGGGGGCCGAAGGATAGGACAGGATGCACATGACGGAAGTATCGATCTCCTCCATCGCCGCCATGGCTGCAGCGTGGTCACTGGCAGGCATACTGCTGGCCGCGGCCTTGCACAAGTACCGGGACCTCGATGAATTCAGCACCGCACTCGCGGCCTATCGCCTGCTGCCGACATGGAGTATCGCAATCATCGCCCGCACTCTGGTGCTCCTGGAGACCGCCATCGCCTGCACTCTGTTCGCCCCTCCGAGCGCACCGAGCGCGGCAATCGCCTGCGCTGTCCTCCTGATCACGTACACCCTCGCCATCGTCGTCAATCTCGCGCGCGGGCGTTCGAGTATCGATTGCGGATGTGGGGGTGAACCGACCCCAATATCTGTCTGGATGGTGCTGCGCAACGCGTTGTTAGTGATTCTCGCAGGCGTAGCGACGCTGCCGGTTAGCCGGTTCGAGCTAACCACCGTCCTCTTCGCGGCAGCGACAGCGCTCACGGTCTGGATGCTCTACGCGCTCGCCAATCAACTGCTCACCAATCAGGGCATGTTCCGTGAACGTTTCGGAGTGGGTGGTGGATAGCCTGCTCGTCGTCCTCAACGTCGTTCTCTGGCTCTCGGTCCTGGCTCTCGGGGTGCTGGTATACGGGCTCACCCGCCAGGTACGCGTGCTGGCCAACCGCATCGCGCCGGCAGGAGCGCTCGCGGTCAATCAGGTACTCGTGCCTGGCGGCGAAGCACCCCGCCTGACACTCACTTCACTCGGCGACGAAGAAGTGACCATCGGTGCGCCGGATCCCGCGAGCAGTGGACAGCTGCTTTTCTTCGTGGCCCCGGACTGTCCGATATGCCAATCCCTCATCCCGGTTGCGCGTTCCATCGCCGAGGCCGAGGAGGCCCTCCAACTCATCTTCGCTTCGGACGGCGACGATCGGGACAGCCATGGTGCATACGTTGCACGCCATGGATTGGAAGCCTGGCCCTATATCCTCTCCGAAGACCTCGGCAGAACCTACGGGGTGAGTAAGCTGCCGTACGCCGTGCTCGTCGATGCCGCCGGCAGCGTGGCATCCTTCGGCATCGTCAATACCCGCGAACACCTCGAGAGTCTCTTCGAGGCACGCAAGTTGAACGTCACCTCCCTCCAGGCCTATCTCGAACAGCAAGAGGAAAGCACCGGCGATCAGGACATGTTTGTCGATGCCGGGAGCCACACGGGAGATCGCCATGCGGCTGAGTGATCATGATGCATCTTTTTTATACTCAGAAACCGCAAGCGCCACAATGCATGGTGGCGCCTTCTCCATCGTGGAGGGTGAGATACCGTTCGAGGACATCATCGAGCATTTCGAGTCGCGGCTGCACCTGGTTCCACGCTACCGCCAGCGACTGGTTTATGTGCCATTCAACATGGCACACCCGAAGTGGGTGGACGATCCCCAGTTCGACATACGCAACCACGTAATCCTCGAGACCGTTCCATCGACCATGTCCGTCGATGATGCCATCGATCATGCGTTGGTGCTGGCTGAGCCATTGATGGACCGCGACAAGCCATTGTGGAAGACGTTCGTTATCGAAGGTGTCCCCGATCGAACGATACTCTTCCAACTGGGGCATCATTCCATGATCGACGGCGCCTCCGGTATCGATATATCGCTGGTGGTATTCGATTTGCAGCCACAGGGGGCGCAGTACCCGCCGCCGGCAGAACCCTGGCGACCGCGGCCGACTCCCAGCACCGCGCAACTGATGACCGAGGCGGTACAGGAGAATGTCGAAAATCTGACCAAGAGCGCTCTGTTCAATCCCTCGCGTCTGGCCCAGAACTCGAACCTACTCGAACGCGGCGCCGGCATAATGCAGCGCATGCTCACACAACCCGTGATGACCGCACCCTGGAACGCGGGCATGGTTGCACCCAGGCGCACACTCACACGCAAACGCTATCCATTCGCACAATTTCGCGACATCCGCCGCACCTTCGGGGGCACCATCAACGATGTCGTATTAACCATCGTGTCTGAGGGTGCAGCCCGCTACCTCGAAACACACAAAGAACCGGTGAGTAATCAATACCTGCGTATCATGTGCCCGGTGAACGTACGCCGTGAGGACGAGGCCGGGGTGCTCGGCAACCGTGTTTCCGGCATTTTTCCTCGCCTGCCGGCAGAGTCGATGGACATCTTAGACCGTCTGCGCTACGTGCAGGGCGAAACCACGAGCATCAAGTCCAACCAGGAAGCCCACACGCTCGAACTGATGAACGAGTTCGCACCATCCATACCCCCGGTCGCGATGCTGCCCACATTGTTGGTGGGCACCGCTTTCGATCCCACTGCACTGGCCGCTCGCATCCCGCCACCCGTGGCACCAAAAAGCGGCTACCGGCCGCCGATGTACGGTTTCAACTTCACCTGCACCAACGTACCCGGCGTGCAGACTGCTCAGTACCTGTTGGGACACGAGATTCTGGATACCTACGGACTGCTGATGCTCGGCGGTAATCTGGGCTTCGGTGTGGTGGTAGGCAGCTACAATCGAAACCTTTACTTCAGTCTCGCCAGCGACCCGCGCTTGATGCCCGATCCCGAGTTCATGCTCGAGGTCATCGACGATGCCTTCCAGGAACTCATGGAGGCGACCGGCACCGGGAACGCCGTGGTCTCATAACCGCTACCGACGCATGCACCCCGGCAGAGCATAGAGTGTCTCGAACGCCAGATTGGCCGCGAGTAGCGCTGTGTTACCCGTCGTATCGTATGGCGGAGAAACCTCCACTACGTCCGCGCCCACCAGGTTCAGCCCGAAGCAGTCACGGATGATCTTAAACTCCTGAGACCCGGTCAGTCCTCCCGGTTGCGGTGTGCCGGTGCCGGGCGCCACGGAGGGATCCAGACCGTTGATGTCGAAGCTGAGGTACGTCGGCGTTTCTTCTCCGATGACCATTCGAACCCGATCCATGAGCAGTGCGAGTGAGTGGTACCAGCACACCTCCGCCGGCACCACCGTGCCACTCGCGGCGCGACCAGTCGAAATCATCGGCTGCATGCCCGGTGGCCATGGCATAGGGACGCACCAGCACCGTATCACCCGGCTACGGTAACACGGACCTGACAACGGCCGTGCCCGGCGGTTTGTGTCTGATCGAAGTAGATTGCATTGATCGGTCCCGACATGCGCGCCCGGTAGGTTGGCTGATAGCCCACGGATTCGAGCTCGCCGCACACCCAAGGTGGCGTCTGCTCGTTCAGGAGTATGCGGCCGGTTTCGGCACGCTAATCGCCATCCATTGGCTGCCATGCAGGATGGGTTTGTTCGTAGGCGCCGGTACGGCAGACACCCACAGGATCAGGCCCACGGCCAGCCATAGCGATGCAGCTCTCATCCCTTGACCCCTGGTTGCGCGTTCGGGCCCCATCATAGAGTATCCCCACCTTTCACCACACACGTCACCGCAGCCACCCATGTCAGACTATTTCGACTACGAGGAAAACGCCGAGCGCGCCATTTCCATCACCCTGATCGAATCCGGCGCATTCGACGGCTGGCTGGAGAAACAGAATCAAACCGTACAAGCCTGGGTGTCGCGCCAGAAGTTCACGGCCTCGATCGGTACACACTGCTGGGTTCCGGGCGACAATGGTGAACCTGAACGAGTGGTCGCAGGATGGAACGGCGAAGCATCACTCGCGACCATCGGTGCACTACCCATGTCCTTGCCAGAGGGACTGTACACTCTCGAAGGAGAATCCCATGAACTGGCGCTGCTTGGGTGGGGACTAGGTGCCTACCGCTTCGAGCGCTATCGCGAGAGCGACCGCGAACCCGCCAGGCTGGTATTGGGCAGCCATCCACACCGGGAACGTATCGCCAACACCGTTGCCGCCACCCACCTCACACGCGACCTCATCAATACACCGGCAGGCGACATGCTGCCGTCGAATCTTGCAGACGAAGCCATGCAGGTGGCCAACACCCACGATGCCGATTGCACCGTCACGGTGGGAGACGATCTGCTCGATACCGGTCACGGCGCAATCCACGCCGTCGGGAGAGCATCCGCCAATGCGCCGCGGTTAATCGACATCAGGTGGGGTAATCCGAAGCATCCGCGAGTCGTCGTTATCGGCAAGGGCGTGTGCTTTGACAGCGGCGGTCTCGATATCAAGCCCGCTTCCGGGATGCGCACCATGAAAAAGGACATGGGTGGGGCGGCTACGGCGCTCGGGCTTGCCCAGCTGATCATGGCTCAGCAGCTGCCAATCAACCTGCGCCTGATGATTCCCGCCGTGGAAAACGCCATTTCCGGAACAGCCTATCGGCCGGGAGATGTGTTGAACACTTACAAGGGTATCAGCGTCGAGGTCGACAACACCGATGCCGAGGGGCGTCTGGTACTTTGCGATGCGCTCGCACTCGCGGCCGAGGACGAACCCGCGCTCATCATCGACTACGCCACTCTCACCGGTTCCGCGCGCTCGGCCGTGGGGGCGGAGATAGCAGCAATGTTCTGTAACGATGACGAAGTCGCGCAAGGTATTCACAGCGCCGGTGCCGAGCAGGATGATCCTGTTTGGCGTATGCCACTGCACGCCGGCTACGCACACATGCTGAAGAGCAAGGTGGCCGATACTGCAAACTCTGCGGCAAGCCCGTATGGAGGCGCCATCACGGCTGCTCTGTTCCTGGAGCAGTTCGTCGAAGACGTGCCCTGGGCACACTTCGACATCATGGCCTTCAACGTACGCAACCGCCCGGGGCGGCCAGAGGGAGGCGAAGCCATGGCCCTGCGGGCGGTGTACTGTTATCTCGAAAAGCGATTCGGTCCTGGCGCAGTGGATGACGAGGTGCGCGCGCACGCTCAGCCTGTATAATCCGCGCCATGAACACCATACGCCTGCTCTACGCCTGTCCCATCGACTGCTGATTTGCCGCATCCGGCGTCTGTGCCTCTCGACAGCAGACGCGCACTTAATCGTTTCTGGATTCAAGCGTATGGAACTGAAGCTCTACAACACACTCTCCGGCCGCAAGCAGCCCTTTGCTCCCGTCGATCCCGACCGTGTGACGATCTACGTGTGCGGGCCCACTGTGTACAACTACGTGCACATCGGCAACGGCCGTCCGGCGGTGGTGTTCGACGTCTTGGTGCGCCTGCTCGGTAAGCTGTACCCGCAGGTGGCTTACGCGCGCAACATCACAGACATCGACGACAAGATCAATGCGGCCGCGCTCGAGAATGGCGAACCCATCGCCGAGCTTGCGGAACGGTTCACCAACGCCTACAACGACGACATCCGAGCACTCGGTGTGAAGCAAGCGGCCGTGGAACCCCGCGCAACACACCACATCGACGTCATCATCGACATGATTCAGCGTCTGGTGGACAAGGGCCACGCCTACGAAGGCGATGGGCACGTGTTGTTCAACGTACCGTCCGACCCGGCCTACGGATCGCTGTCCAGGCGTTCGCTGGAGGACATGCTCGACGGCGCGCGCGTGGAAATCGCCCCTTACAAAAAGGACGCCAAGGACTTCGTGCTATGGAAACCATCCAGCGCGGAGCTGCCAGGATGGGACAGTCCGTGGGGGCGGGGCCGCCCCGGCTGGCATATCGAGTGCTCGGCGATGATCCACAAACATCTCGGCACCACCATCGACATCCACGGCGGCGGTTCGGATCTCACCTTTCCACACCATGAAAACGAGCTGGCTCAAAGCACGTGTGCCAATGACGCCGAGTTTGTGCGCTTTTGGCTTCACAACGGCATGCTGACTATGGGTCAGGAAAAGATGTCCAAATCCCTCGGCAATATCGTCACCATTCGCGAGCTTCGCCAACGATATCCAGGCGAGGCTTTGCGCTATGCCCTGCTGTCCGGTCAGTATCGCTCGCCGCTCGCCTGGTCTGCGGATCTCATCGATCAGGCGCAGGCAAGCCTCGATACCCTGTATCAGGCCCTGCGCGATGCGGGTCTCGGCAACGATACCGCGCTCGATCACGCCGACCTCGGCATCAACGATTACCCGAAGGAGATCGTGCAACCCCTGCTCGACGATCTCAACACGCCTCAGGCACTAGCCGGGATGCACCAACTTGCGGGTGACCTCAACAAGGCCGTGAAGGAAGAACGCAAACGCCATATCCGCGCCCAGCTACTCTCAGGCGGTTGGCTGCTCGGCATCCTGGAGAGCGATGTGATCGAATGGTTTCAGGGCAGCGGCACGGCGGACGGTGTCGATGCCAACGCAATTCAAGCGCTCATCGACGCGCGCAACGAAGCACGCGCGGCAAGAGATTTTCAGCGTGCTGATGAGATTCGCGATGAGCTGACCGTGCTCGGTGTCGAACTGGAGGACACGCGCGACGGCACACGATGGAAGACCAGTTGATCTCGGTGAGTGTTGTCGGCGCCGGGGTAGGCAGACTCACCCTGGCCGCTGCGCTACATCGGCATCGAGAACATCATGTTGTACGCACGCGCTCAGCCCGGAGAGACGCGCGCGACACCCGTCGTCATCGTGTGTCAATCCGGCAAACGCTTGGCAATGGCAACACAGATTCTGTCTCAGGCAGGTTATGACATGGTCGCTAATGTCCCTGGAGGCCTGCTGCACTGGGAGCGGCTCGCCCTGCCATTCAGGGAGTAAGGCAATCGTTCAGGCGCGCGTCGCGAGTTTGTTGAGGTTGTTGCCGTGACCCTCACGATCGATACGGTACTTACTGATCACGTAGATGCCGAGCAGGTACAGGCTGCAGTAGAGCGGCAGGAACAGCGAGGCGAGATCGAAACGGATCTCGTAGGTCACCTGTTCGACACTACGCACGCCGTCAAGGCCCACCAGCGAGACGATGGCACCTGCGCCGATGATGCCACCGGCCGAGATGGCCTTCTGCGCAAAACTGCGCGCTGCGAAGAAGAGTCCCTCCGAGCGTCGGTAGGTGCTGACCTCACTGTCTTCCACCACGTCTGCCATCATCGAGTCGAGCAGTACGCCGAAGATGATGACGAACACCACTTCGGCCACGATGAAAAACGAGTAGAGGATGAGGCTCGTCCAGGAACCGAATTCCGGCCACCAACCGTTCAGAAGCAGGATATACGGCATCGGGTACAACGTGATGTTTCCGAGTATCGCTATCATCGCCGCCTTTTTTTTGCCGAACCGCGAGCCGACATTGGGGGCAATGAAGTATGCGATCAGCGGTGAGAGCAGCACGAAGATGCCGGTTACCGCAATCATGGTACCCGTGAAGCCGAAGAAATAGGTGGTGTTGTACAGATACAGCGCCATCCCCAATCCCTGGGCCACACCAACGATGAGACCATAGAAGAACAGCGCTGCGAAATTCCGGTTTTTCAGCGACTGAAAGATCTGCTGCACCTCCAAGGCAATCTCGCGCACCTTGAACGTGTCCTCAGGACGGGGCAGCGCGGCAGCCGCTTTCTGCGTACCGAGAGCCGAGGCGAGAATGGTGAAGAAGATCACCGTGGCACCCACCACCCCATAGATGGAGTAGCCCGTTTGCACGGTCACGCCGAACGCACCCACCCAGAAGAAGAAGTTGATCGTGTGGATACCATTGCCGCCGTACCAGCCAAATCCGTGTCGCAAAGCGAGCCACTTATTACGCCTGTCGTAATCCTGTTCAAGATCCGGCAGGAGGGCTGTCGATGGGACTTCGAATAGCGTCGTCCCGGTTCGAATGAGAAGTGCCATGACCAGCACGTAAACGAAGCTGGACGTCTCTTCCAGTGAAACCACCGGGTTGAACAACGCGTAAAACGTCAAAGGCAACAGGAAGAGTGCGACGTACATGAACGGGTGGCGTCGACCGTAGCGCGAGCTGGTCTTGTCCGACCAGTGACCGAGCAGCAGGTCCGACACCGCATCCCACACCATGGCCACGGCGAGCGCGAGAGAGGCCAGGTAGCCGGGTATCCCCAACACTTGATTGGCGTACATCAGCAGCAGGTAGCTGAAGGCGTTGTTCTTGATGCCGTACGCCATGGCGGCGCACCCGTAAAACCAGAAAATTGGCTGACGCTCGAGCTTCTCCCCCGGCGGCACCGCGGAATGTATCGCAATTGCTTCAGACACAGATGTGCTGCCTATCCCCAGGATCCGCGTTCAATAGAGCCTCAGGTGGGAGGAAAACACAAGCCAGAATCAATCGTCTATCTGATCCGCGTCGAACCACGCAACGAGCTGCGCAACAGACGCGATCATCGACGCGTTGTGGCCATGAGCTCCTACGCTTCATGCTGTCACATTCCCTCCATTGGCGCGCAGTAGCTCAGCCGCAAGCGCCAGCATGATGCGCCCGTACAACGGACCGATACTGCCAACACCTTCGAGCATCGGAGCATGCGTTCGCTCCAGAGGTGGCGCGGCTGAACAACCAAACATACCCGCCAAGATGATCGTCAGCGTCTAGACCCGCTGAAGCATGGTTCGAAGTCAGTGCAGCAAGCGGCTGTTAGCGCCGAAGCTCTTCTTCAGAAAGTCCATTTGATCGCCGAGAATACGTCCGCTGTTTATCAGCGCGAGGTACTCGGAGAAGTTCGGCACATACGGCAGCGCTAGTAACTGCAACCCACACTCGTCCGGCAGGCGATTACCCTTATAGTGATTGCACCGGCGGCATGCCGCGACACAATTGTGCCATGTGTCGCGACCGCCGCGTGACGTGGGAGCGACATGGTCACGCGTGAGATCAGCGTCCGAGAAGTGACCGCCGCAGTACAGACAGGTGTTGCGGTCGCGCCCGAACAGCGCCTGATTGGTCAATGGCGGCACACTGACGGAAGGAAACACGACCCTGCCATTGCATGCGATGATGCTATGGATGTCGATGGCGCTCTGTGTCGAGTCCAGACGCGAGTGTCCACCTCGGATATGCAGTACGGGATCGCCAAGCGTCCAGATCACAATTTCCCGGGCGTAAAGACAAACGGCTTCCTGCCAGCTGACCCAGTCAACGGGTTGGCCGGCCACGTTGAGACGCAGGATGCGCGGAATACGCCTGTACTCGTCTACTGTTGCCACGTTTGCCGCTTCTACTTCCGTGAGCACGATTTCCTCGAAGGACGATCAATTCGGCGCGTATCATGAACAAAGCGCGTCGTCGGTTCAACGGTTAGATGTCAACGTGATAAACTCACGCGACCGCTGAGGCCGCATCTTCATTCATGCAATCAAAACACCCACCTCGTCGATATTGCGTTCATACTCTTGTTTTTACCATGGCTGCAACGGTTCTCGGCGCTTGCTCTTCAAACCAGGCGCAGCAGACCTCGGCGACGGAAATCAATCGCGGCAACTGGTCCTGTCAGCCGCTGCCGGACAGCGAAGGCTGGAACTGCGTCACCGACGAGAACGTCGAGACCAGCGCGCCAACCCGGCCAGTCGAGAAACCCCCGGACGCGGTAATATCCGTTGCAGAACCCTCAACGGCATCTGTCCCGCCTCCCGCACCCTCGCCCATCGAGCCGCCAACTTCCCCGACGCCCGCCGTCTCACCACCGGCTCCGAAAACCGCACCTCCCTCCCAAGTGTCCCCGGAGGCGTCCCGGGGGGTTCCCGCGGATGCACCACCTCCTGTCACCTCTGGCGATCTGTCCGATTTGCCGAACTACGCACGGCTCGCCTACCAGCCTCCGGAACCCATGCTGTTGACCGAGATTCCCGGCGAGTTTTACGCCGTACAACTGGTGGCGTTTTCCACGCGAGAAGTACTCGAGGCATATGCACGCCGCCGCAATCTTACCGGCATGTCCGCGGCGCGCGTGGCCCGCGATGGCGAGCTGTTCTATGTACTGCTGCTAGGAATCTACGAGACACGGGCGCGCGCAGAATCCGCGATAGCCGACATTCCACCGCCTTTCGAGAATCTGAAGGTGTGGATCCGCAGCGTTGCGTCTCTGCAGGCTGCGATACGAGCGGCGGACGCTCTCACCTCGGGAGATTCGGGAAGCTGAGCGGAACCTCAGTCGTCGCGAAACAGATCTTCCGGAATATCCTTTGCGCTCATCGACCACTGAGGTGGCCGCTTCTCGACAAACGACATAACACCTTCCCTTGCATCCGGCTGCCCACCGAGCCATGCGAACGGGCGGTTCTCTTTGTTCATCATGTCGGCCACCGACGCACCCACTCCTTCCCAGAGAAAGCGCTTGGCCACCGCCACGGACGCGGGTGCCGTGTTCTGCGCGATGTCGCGCGCAATCTCCATGGCAGCAGGCAGTACTTGTTCCTGAGGTAGTGCACGGCTGACGATGCCCATCTCCGCCGCCTCCCGGCCCTTTATCGTCTTACCGGTAAGCAGCAGTTCCGCCGCATTGGACAGCCCGGCAACTTGCGCGACGGTGACGTGAGAGCCGAGTTCGGGCAGCACACCCCGGCGCACGAACGGAAACGCAAGCTTGGCGTTCTCCGCCGCTATACGCACGTCCGCGAGCATCGGGTAGGTCATGCCCACCCCAACCGCGTGACCATTGATCGCAGCGATGACCGGTTTGCTGATCTGGTTGGGGTACAGTCGGGTGCTCTCGTCGGCTCTTTCCTCCCGCGTCTGGCGTTCGGTGTCTCTTGCCGAGAAAGTGTCGCCTCCACCACTGAGATCCGCTCCCGCGCAGAATGCCCGGTCGCCAGCCCCGGTGAGTACGACGGCACGCACGGTATCATCCTGATCGCAACGGGCCAACGCATCCCATAGCTCCGCAGCCATGACGCCGGTCCAGGTGTTCATCTGTTCCGGTCTGTTCAGAGTTATGGTCGCAACACCCGCATCGACCTCGAACAGAATCTGTTGATATTCCATCTCTCGTGACCTCCGGTTGATTAGAGTTGTTCAGTGCGGATCATTCGCGTTCATCCAGCAAGGGCTGCATCCGCGCCGTTCGCTCGGCACTACGTATCCACAACTGCGCCCGCTCGGCTTCCACGCTCTGCGCATCCTCGTCGCTCTGCCCGCCGCGCGCATCTCTCAGACCGCCGTCGATGAGCACGTAGCTACCGGTCATGAATCCGCCGTCCGGCCCTGCCATGTAGTTCACCAGTCCGGCGATGTCTGATGGTTTCCCCACCCTTCCCACGGGTGTTCGCGCCTCCACATCGCGCCGCAGCGCGCCACCCTCCTCCCCTGCCAACCCCTGTGCCAGTGGCGTCTCGATAATGCCGGGTCCGATGGCGTTCACCGTGATGCCGTGCAGTCCCAACTCCTGCGCCCAGCCGCGCACCATCATGCGCACGCCGGCCTTGGTCGCCGAGTAACTCCACATCCCCGCACCGGTGTTTTCGGCGGCAAGCGACGCCAGGCACACGATACGCCCACTCGCTCCCAGTTTGACCATCTGCTGCGCACAGGCCTGAACCGTTAGAAACACACCGGTGAGGTTCACGTCCACCTGGTCCTGCCAGTCCTTTAACGACATCTCCAGCACACTCCCGCCGCGTCCGATACCGGCATTGGCGACGGCGATATCGAGACCGCCCAGATGATCGACGCATTCCTGGGCCGCCTTCTGGATGTGCACCACAGAGGCGGTATTCGCTCTCACGACGTGCGCCTTGCACCCGAGCTGTGTCACCAGATTGGCGGTCATCTCTGCCCCCTCGGTGTCGATGTCGGGGATGCACACATCCGCTCCCTCCCGCGCGAGGCGCTCGCAGATACCCCGGCCGATACCCGAACCGCCACCGGTAACGAAGGCCACTTTTCCCGACAGATTGCCCATGAGTCACTTCCTTTTCAGTTCATCTATCGAAAAGACTACCAGAGCCGCCCAAATCAACCCAAAAGTGATCCGCTGGTGTGCTTGTATGGGATCACCGTAGTACAACGCTGCCACCAGCAGGGTGACAGACAGCGCCAGGTACTGGAAAAAGCCCAGAGTGATCAGCGGCGGCCGCAACGCACACCAGCGCAAAGGTAGTCACCAACCCACCCAGCGCCAGCAATCCAGATTCGGAACCCACGCGCTTGGGCAAGTCCGCAAAGGCGAGCCACGCGAGCGCCGACGGCCACAATCAGGCGGTTTCCACACCGAGCCCCACGGCCGAATCTATGCGGATCTTCTTGCGAACCAGGCCATAGAAACCAAAGGAGAATGCAACTGCCATACCCACCCAGGGCAACACACCGACACTGACCAGCAGGAGCAGCACGACAAATGAGCAAAGAACTCGAAGCGCGAGTGGGCCGCTTGGGAAAAAAGGTAACTTGAGGATGACTGAGGTGTTCCAAGACGCTTTTCAGAGGGCGGCGGAATTCGCCGCCCTTATTAATATAAGGCCAAGAGCTCCAACGCAGTATTGGCGTGCTTCAGACATCCCCTTCGGGCGCGCGCTCAACCGGAGAACCGCTCATCCCACCCCCTTGAAGAGCCGCGCAGTATGCCGTACGGCGAGATGGCGGGATATACTGGCAGCTGGTAACGCACAAGGAGCATCTCCGTGATCGTCGAACAGATCTGGACCGGCAACGCCTATCGCAATTTCAACTACCTCATCGCCTGCGCCGAGACCGGTGAGGCGCTAGCCATCGATCCGCTGGACCATGAGAAATGCCTCGCGCTGGCAAAGGCGCGGGGGTGGACCATCACCCAGGTACTCAACACGCACGAGCACGGCGATCACATCGGCGGCAACCAACAAGTAGTGTCCGCCACTGGTGCTAGGGTGCTGGCGCACAACAATGCGCGCGAGAAGATTCGCGGCATGGATGAAGGACTGGATGCAGGTGACGTGGTGCGCGTCGGCAAGAGTGTGGAACTGCTCACACTCGACACTCCCGGGCACACGATGAGTCACGTTTGCCTGCTGTCGAAGACCGATATACCCGCGCTTTTCTGTGGCGATACGCTGTTCAACGCCGGTGCCGGCAACTGCCACAATGGACACCCGAACGAGCTCTATGAGACCTTCGTGTCACAACTCAATGCGCTTGCCGAGGACACGCTCATCTATCCGGGCCACGACTACATTACCAACAACCTCGAGTTCACCCTGGATCGGGAAGCCGACAACGAGAGTGCGGCAAAACTCCTGGATGGTCTGCACACAGAACACGATCCGGACCATGCGATGATCACGACGATTGCGCTGGAGAAAGACATCAACACCTTCTTCCGGCTGACCAGCCCGAGTGTGATCGCACGACTGCGGGAATCGTTTCCGGATCTGCCCGACGAGCCGAGTCCCCGCGAGGTATTCGTGAAACTGAGGGAACTCAGAAACAGCTGGTAGATCAATCCAGCGGTATGAACAGGCACTCGCGGGGCTGTCCGTCCACCGCACGGCTGATGTGCCCCTGGCCTTCGACGTCTTCAGCCAGCAGGATGGAGCCAGACTCCAGGCGGCGGACAGTGCCGTCGCCCACCTCTATCTCCACCGACCCGGTCAGATTAACCACCAGCTGGCGGCGCGGCGCATTGTGAAAATCGAGGTCGTAGTTCCCATCCACCTCGCGAAACATCACGCCGTCCCCGGGCCACAGTTCGGAGATGCATCCCATGCCGCCGCCGCGCTCCAGCATGTCAATCTCGACATCCTCAAAGTGTGAGCGGCCGTCGTCGCCCGTGTAGATACGTACCAACTTCATCGAATGTCCTCCCCGGAAGCCGCGATCGTGATATCGCAGCCAGACTAGCATGTATCATGCATGCATGAATTCGGTGCTCGAGATGATCGTCAGGCTCCTCGATGTCGAACGCATCGAGGAAAACATGTATCAGGGCCAGAACCACGCGACGGAGCACGTGTTCGGCGGCCAGGTTCTCGCCCAAGCCATCGCCGCGGCGTTTCGAACCGTCAGACCGGAGCACCAGTTGCACTCCGTACACGGCTACTTTCTGCGCGCGGGTGATTGGAACATCCCCATCCTCTACGAAGTGGACCGCATCCGCGATGGGCGCTCGTTCAGCACGCGCCGGGTGGTCGCCATCCAGCATGGGCGCGCAATCTTCCATCTGTCCAGTTCCTGGCAGAAACGCGAGGAGGGTCTGCAACACGGCGCGCCCATGCCGGACGTGCCCCCACCCGAACCACTGCGCGGCGAGCGGGCAATGTACGCCGCTCTCGCAGAGTCGCATACCGAATATCGTCGCTACGCGTATCGTTTCGAAGCCATTGATTCTCGCCATGTGGAGCGCATCTCGGTGACCGATGACGTCCGCCACCCCCCCTACCGCCACACGTGGATGAAGGTGCGCGATCCGTTGCCGGACGATACCGAAGTACACCTGGCTCTGCTTGCTTACATGTCGGACATGGACTTCATGAGCACGTCGATGCTGCCACATGGGCGCAACACGATGCGCGACCAGGTACGCGGTGCCAGCCTCGACCACGCACTGTGGTTCCACCGCCCGTGCAGGGCGGACGAGTGGCTGTTGTTCGTCAAGGAATCACCCAATGCAAGCGGTGCCCGCGGCTTCGTACGAGGCAGGTTTTACAACCGCGGCGGCGATCTCGTCGTCACCGCCGCGCAGGAATGCCTGATCCGGCCCGTCGGAAAGCGGGCCACCGCTTCGTGACGTCGTATTAAAGCGCCTCGAGCACCGCCTCGGCCTTGCTCACCTCGAACTGACCAGGGTCTTCGACCGCGAGAGTAGTCACCGTGCCGTCATCGACGATCATCGCGTAGCGCTGTGAGCGCGTGCCGAGCCCGAAGCCGCTGCCATCCATCTCGAGGCCAACCGCGCGGGTGAACTCGCCATTCCCGTCCCCAACCATCAACAGTGCTTCCGCGTTCTTGTCTGCTCCCCAGCAGTCCATTACGAACGGGTCGTTCACCGAGAGACAGACGATACTGTCCACACCCCTGGCCTTGATGACGTCTGCATTGGCCACGAAACCCGGCAGATGAGCCTGAGAGCATGTGGGCGTAAACGCGCCGGGAACCGCAAATACGACCACCTTCTTACCTGCGAAGAGCTCGGTTGTGGTTATCGGTGTGGGCCGGCTTTCTTTCATGATGTACATCGTCGCTTCGGGCAGTTTTTCGCCTTCCTGAATCGCCATGCTGTGTCTCCTCCGATTCATATTGGGTGTCGTCCTGTGCGAAAAACACAGGGACGCGGAGTTTGGGCAAAGGTGTCAGCGCGGTCAACATCACTGCGGTTCAGACGAGGTGAGTCACTTCCAGGCAAAGTGAGGTTGTTCGAAGTGCGCGACACGTGTGTGAACACCAAGCAGGCAGACTTCCCGAAACTGATAAAGGAGCGCGGCGGTCGGAGCGGCGATGAAGTCGTTACCCACCGGCATGCGCAGCACGAGCTCCTCACTACCTTCCTGCTCATCGAGCCACGGAGCATCCTCGCGAAGAAATTCCTCGCATGGAATGCGGTGCACGGACGCCACCTCGTCCGGGTTGTGTTCCGTATTCATGCTCGGTCCACCCCATACGACCACGGGCGTCATCACGAAGCCCGAGCGCGTGACGAAATCATCCAGTACCCCGAGCACGCTGGAGTGATCCAGATTCAAACCCACTTCCTCGTGCATTTCTCTGAGCGCGGTCTGTACCACTGATTCACCTGGGTCCAGACGGCCACCCGGAAAAGCCCACTGCCCGGGGTGATTCTTCAGGTGTTGGGAGCGCCTGGTAAGCAACAATCCTGCCTGGTGCTGCCATACAGCATGACGGGGCAGCCCCGGCAGATCGGCGCCATGACCTACATCCACCACCGTGATCACAACCGCCGCGTGATGCGCATCGTCCACCTTGTTTTCGACGACCTCGAATGAGGAGAGATTGTTGGCGATGCGTTGTTTCAGATCGTCGTCGCATTGCATACTTCGAGGATACCCAATTCGCTCTTGCCGTGCCCCGGATGGATAACCAGCACCAACAGCGCCGCGCTTTCGCCTATGGACTATCTGCCGTCGCGTTGTGGTCCACAGTCGCCACTGGCTTCAAGCTGGGATTGCAGATCATGGCCCCGGCACAGCTGCTGTTGATCGGCACCTGTATTTCCACCGCGATATTCTGGGCAGCCGCCCTGCGCACCGGACAGACCCGCCTCACCGTCACCGGCAGGAAACACGCGCTGCTGTTCGCTCTCATCAACCCGTTCGCATACTACCTCGTGCTGTTCGAGGCTTACGACAGATTACCCGCCCATGTCGCACAGCCTCTCAACTACACCTGGGCCATCGTGCTGGCCATTCTGGCCGTGCCTTGGCTGGGACAGCGTCTTTCACTTCGTACCACCACAGGGATAGGTGTCGGTTACGCCGGTGTGTTGGTCCTGCTCAGCCAGGGTAACTTCACCCGCATGCCTTCAACCGACTGGCTGGGTGTCGGTCTGGCGCTGTTCTCTACCCTGCTGTGGGCCGGTTACTGGCTGATGAATACACGCACACGAGAACCGCCCGTCGCGCTCATGGCATGGAGTTTTCTGTATTCCCTGCCCTTGCTCGCGATCGCCTGCGCCATCGGTCCCGGCCTGCCCCGGCTATCCGTACCCGCTCTGGCCTACGGCGCCTGGGTGGGATGTATCGAACTCGGCTTCACGTTCCTGCTGTGGCAGCAGGCCCTGAGGCTGACCGACAACGCCGCGCGCATCGGTCAACTGATTTTTCTGGCGCCGTTTCTCTCGTTCGCGATGATCGCCACCGTGCTCGGCGAAGCCATTCACTTCACCTCCATCGTGGGGCTCGCCATCATCGTCACCGGGCTTTTTATCACGCGCACACCGCAGACTGGATAGTCGATGCCACTGCAGTTGAAGTCATTTCTATATATAAACGCTATACTACTGTTTTTATTAGCTTTTTATTGACATAAAACTCCCGTCAGGCTCAAGCAGACATCCAGGCACGCAGAGCCTGACCGATCTCGTCCGGTGAGTCTTCCTGAACGAAGTGGCTGCCAGCGACGGTGACCTCCGTCTGGTTGGACCACGTGCGGCAGAACTCACGCTGCGAACCAGTGAGCAGTGCACCCGGCTCGGCATTGACGAACAGTTTGGGCACATCCGAGCCGGCGAGCCATTCGCCAAAAGCCTCCACAACCGCCACCACGTCCGCCGGCTCCCCGTCGATGGGGATCTGCCGTGGCCAGGTGAGCGTGGGGCGGCGATCCTCGCCCGTCTCTGCGAACGGGCGCCGATACACGCTCATTTCTGCTTCGCTGAGATCACGGATTATGGAGCCGGGAAGCACGTTTTCCACGAACACGTTGTTCTCCAGCACCATCTGTTCGCCCGCCGGCGAGCGAAACCCCTGAAAAACGCCGCGCGCGGTTTCCGGGAACGTCTCCCAGGTCAGAGGGCAGACCACAGCCTCCATGTAGCAAATACCTTTCACCGCCCCCCGGTGACGGTTGGCCCAGTGAAAGCCGAGCGCCGAGCCCCAGTCGTGGATGACGAAGGTGACGTTCTCAGTCACGCCCAGCGTTTCCAGAGCCGCATCGAAGTAGCAGCAGTGTTCGGCGAAGGTGTAGCGATCCGGTCCGGAATCTTCGAGCTTCTCCGAATCGCCCATGCCGATCAGGTCGAGAGCGATACAGCGCCCGAGATCCTGAACGTGGGGCATTATGTTTCGCCACAGATAGGACGAGGTGGGGTTGCCGTGCTGAAAGATGATGGGACCTCCCTCGCCCATCTCGACATACGCCATGCGTTTACCGAGCACCTCGATCGTCTTTTTCTGATGTTCCCTGGTGTCCACGTGCATCCTCCCTGTCTCATTTACCCTGGAAGTCTGGTTTACGCTTCTCCACAAAGGCACTGATGCCTTCCTGGCCGTCACCGGTCATAGAGAGTCCGGCTACGGCCCGTGCCTCGAGTTCCATCTGCGATTCCAGCGTCTGCTCGAAGGCGCCATTGAGGAGGTCCTTTACCGCGCTGAACGCCAGCGTCGGACCCTGCGCCAGGTTCCGCGCCAGTCGAGTGGCCTCGGAGAGCGCCTCGCCATCCGGGACCACCTGATTGACCACGCCCCACTCGAGCGCTTCGGTCGCCGTGAGTACGCGGTTGGTCAGCATCAGTTCTCGCGTGCGGCGGTCGCCCAGCTTGCGAGGCATGTAGAAAGTAGAACTGCCATCCGGCGAGAGCCCCACGCGCGTGTACGCCATGGTGAATACCGCAGACTGCGCCGCGATGGCAAGATCGCAGGCCATCATGAGGCTGAAGCCCGCTCCCGCCGCCGTGCCGTTGACCGCCGCGATCACCGGCGCCTTGCTGCGGGCGAGACGTGACAGTCCGACATGTAGGTCGCCTGTCATTTCCATCATTAGTTTACGCCTGCCGCTGCCCGCGTCTGCAAAGGCACCCAGATCGCCACCGGCGCAGAACATCTTACCGGCCCCGGTGAGAACCATGGCCCGCACATCGGGGTCGTCATCGGCGGTGTTGGCGACTTCGAGGAATTCCTTCGCGCACGCGGGACTCATCGCGTTGGCTGCATCCGGGTGGTTGAAGGTTATGGTCGCGACGTTGTCCACCACCTCGTAGATCAGCGTCTCATAGCTCATGGCCGATAGTTCCTCATCCAAGATGATGGTTGACGTTAGCAGCAACCCAGTGGGCTTGAAAGCCGATTCACGCCTTCACAGCGTTCCAGGCAGCGTCGGCGAACAGTTCCTTCACCCTGGCGGGTGAACTGCCCTGCCCGGAGAGCCAGCGTCGGGTGTACTCCTGGATCGCCCCGCTGATCAGGGGTACGTAGGTCTCCAGTGGCAGGACGCGTAACTCACCGTTTTCCACGAATGGCGCGAACAGGCGGTAGATCTCCGTGATGTAGGCGAGGTGAATCGACTTCAGGCGCTCCCGTGCAGCGGGTGAGAATTCGACATCGCGGGAATGCAGGTAGCGCGCCAACTTCTGGTTGCGCGCCGACCAGTCACTGTAGAAGTACACCACACTCTTCACACACTCCTGGCCGCTCTGGCACCCACCCAGCCTGCGCAACATGCCACGGTTCAGTCGTTCGATGCCGGAGATGAACAACGCCTCGGCAACACCTTCCTTACTGCCGAAGTGATGGTAGATGCTGCCCACGCTACAGTGCGCGCGCGCCTGGATGTCGCTGATGGTGGTCGCCTCGACCCCGTGCTCCGCAAAACACTCGAGCGCGGTGCTGAGGATGCTCTCCTTTCGCGCGGTAGTAGCGGCACGCTCCCGGGAATTGGCTCGGCTTCTGGGCATCGTTGCATAGTAGCGGCAATTACTAGAATTGTATTCTAGTAATTCATTCTTTATTTAGGTACGCTTGGCGCTTCTCAAGAAACCGACAACGAGGGTTTAGCGTGGATATCCAACTCAGCGCAGACGATCTCGCCTTCCAGGAAGAAGTGAAGGCATTTCTGGCCGAAAACGCCTATCCGGCCGGAGAGGACTACAACAAATGGCGCCTGGATTGGTTCGACAAAGCCGGCGAGAAAGGCGGCTGGGACATTCCCAAGTGGCCCATAGAATTCGGCGGGCCAGGCTGGAGCCCCACGCAGCACTACATCTGGGAGAAGGAAACGGCCGTCGCGGCCACACCGTGGGACATGCCGTTCGGCCTCTCCATGCTCGCCCCCATCCTCATGGGCTACGGAAATGAGCAGCAGCAGCAGCGCTTCCTGCCCGACATCCGGGCACGCAAGGTCAATTGGTGCCAGGGATACTCGGAACCGGGCGCCGGATCCGACCTCGCCAGTCTCAAGACCAAGGCGGAGCTGTCCGAAGACGGCACCTATTACACCGTCAACGGCACCAAGATCTGGACCACGATGGCCCACATCGCGGACTGGATATTCTGCCTCACGCGAACTGACGATTCCGGCATCAAGCAGCAAGGCATCACGTTTCTGCTGTTCCCCATGAAACAGGACGGCATCGAGGTGAAGCCCATCATCACCCTCGGTGGCACGCACTCCGTGAACATGGTGCACATCAACGACATCAAGGTGCCGGTGGAAAACCGCATCGGCGAGGAAGACAAGGGTTGGACCTACGCGAAGGGACTATTGCAGCACGAGCGCACGGGGCTTGCTGGTATCTCCCGGTCGCTGGTGGCGCTGGAGAATCTGAAGGCTCAGGCTAGCACCGTTACACGGGGCAACGGCACGCTGATGGACGACCCCGCCTTCCGCGGCAAGCTCGCAGAACTCGAAGTCGACCTGCTGGCGGTGGAGTTCACCGAACTAAGGAGCCTTGCGAGCGCATCAACCGGCTCGGAGCCCGGGCCCGAATCCTCGATTCTCAAGCTCAAGGGCACGGAGATCCAGCAGCGCATCCAGAAACTGACGGTCGAGGCCGGAGGTATCTACTCCGCTGCTTGGGGTGCGAAGCCGGTTGGTCACAGCTTCGCCAGGGGTGGGATGGGCGGTTATCTGTCTAGCCGCTCGTACACCATCTATGGAGGTGCGAGCGAGGTGCAGAAAGACGTCATCGCCAAAAACGTACTCGGTATCAAGAGGTCATCCAAATGAATTTCGACTTAACCGAAGAGCAGCAGCTGATTCAGGATAGCGTCGCACGCTTCGTATCCGATAACTACGATCTCAAATCCCGCTTGACACTCGCGGGCAGCAAACAAGGATTCAGTGACGATCACTGGAACACGATGGCCAAACTCGGCTGGCTCGGCATGCCTTTCGCTGAAGCCGACGGAGGCTTCGGCGGCGATCAGATCGATACCATGCTGATGATGGAGCAGTTCGGCCGGGGTCTCGTGCTCGAACCCTTCTTCGCCAGCGTGGTGCTCGGCGGCGGTGCGCTGAAGCGATCGACCAACGCGGATCTGAAGACCGAGTACCTGCCCGGTGTGCTGGACGGCTCTCGCAAGCTGACACTCGCCTACGCCGAAGAACAGGCTCGTTTCGACCTGCACGATGTCACCACCAGCGCGCGTGAGGACGGTGAGAACTATATCGTCAACGGTCAAAAATCCATGGTAGCGAGCGCGGCGGCCGCCGATCAGATGGTCGTGAGCGTGCGCACGGGCGGTGGGCAGATAGACGAGGCAGGCATCACGCTGCTGTTGATCGACACCGATTCCGAGGGCGTGTCCATGGACAATTTCCCCACCGTCGATGGCCTGCAGGCATCCGAGGTCACCTTCAAGGACGTACGCGTACCGCAAAGTCGCGCATTGACCGCACCCGGAGACAGCTTTGAGCTCCTGCGCGCGGTCGCCAATGACGGTATTCTGGCACTCTCCGCCGAGGCGGTTGGTGCGATGGAGATCCTGTACAAAGACACAGTCGACTACACACAGGAGCGCGAGCAGTTCGACCACCCGTTGTCCGCTTTCCAGGTACTACAGCACTGCATGGTAGAAATGTTCATGGAGTACGAGCAGTGCAAATCCATGTTGTACCGCGCGACTCTGGAAACGGCCCAACAGGGTCTTGGTGCTCAACGCATCGTACACGCATTGAAACACCTCATCGGTAAGCAGGGTATCTTTATCGGCGAAAACGCGGTGCAGTTGCACGGTGGTATGGGTGTTACCGAAGAACTGCGAATTGGCCACTACTTCAAGCGGTTGCTGGTCATCGATGCGCAGTTCGGCAACTCGGACTATCACCTGCAGCAGTTCGCCGCTTAGCCACGTTCATCTGGTACATTACGTCCCCTTTCAGTTCCGGCAATTCAGGAAAGGGGACGGCATGACCAGAGTGGTGCTGGTGACGGGCGGAGCGCGCGGTATTGGCCGTGGAATCGCGGAAGCCTTCTTGAGAGCAGGTTGCAGCGTCATGGTGGCCGACCTTGGCGCGGAGACCGGTGACTGGGCCTACGATCTCGCCTCACAGGACGACCTCGAGCACATGGCTACCGAGCACGGCGGCGACGGCAAACTGGCGATATGCGAAGTCAACGTGACCGATGATGCCAGCTGCCGTGCCGCGGTCGCAGCCACACTCGAGCGTTTCCGTCGGCTGGACGTGCTGGTCAACAACGCGGGCGTCGTGCAGTCAGGGCCGATATCAGAGTTCAGCGAGACAGACTGGGACCGCGTGTTCGCCGTCAACACCAAAGGCATTTTCTTGATGACCCGCGCGGCCCTCGATGCCCTGAAGGCATCAGAAGACGCAGCGGTAATCAATACCGCGTCCATCGCAGGCAAGGAAGGACACCCCAACATGGCTGCCTATTGCGGCTCCAAATTCGCCGCAATCGGAATCACTCAGTCACTGGCCAAGGAATTCGCCGCGGACAACATCCGCGTCAACGCCATCTGTCCCGGCATCGTCGGGACTGCCATGTGGCTAGAACACCTGATGCCTTCGAACACCTTGGACGTTGAGGAGAAGAACCGCGAGTTCGAGGCCACCATGCAAAACCGTATCCCGCTCGGACGCCCGCAGACGATAGAAGATATGGGCGCTGCTGCGGTGTATCTCGCAAGTGCACCCAACATTACCGGTGTTGCACTCAACATCGCCGGCGGCCTGGACGTACACTGACGGAACTCCCATGAGCAAATGGCTACGCGACCCGTTGATCCTGTTCCTTATCGGCGGGGCAATCATCTTCTGGATATCGAGCCTCAATAGCGGCACGAAGGACAACCTGCTGGAAGTGAGCGCTGCCGACATCAATCGCATGAGCGATCAGTGGCAGGCGCAGATGGGCCGACCGGCTACCGATTCAGAGCTCAGCGGTCTGATCGACCAGTTCATCCACGAAGAGGTGTACTACCGCGAAGCGCTGGCGATGGGCCTCGACGACAATGACACCATCATCCGGCGCCGCCTCGTCCAAAAGCTGACCTTCCTCACGGAGGATATCGCCGCCGGCGCGCCCCCCTCCCGCGACGAGTTGGAGGCCTACTTCGAGGAACACGTCGAACGCTACCGCGTTCCGGAGCGCTTCAGCTTCAGGCACCGCTACTTTTCCGTAGATCGCCGTGACGACGCCCGGGCTGACGCCGAAGCCGCGCTGACCGATGAGTCAATCACGGGGGATCCGTTCATGCTGCAGAGAACCTATGCGCAACGCTCGCTCAACGAGATAGCGAATCTCTTTGGCGACACGTTCGCCAACGCCCTGCCCGATCTCGCCATCGGCGGCTGGCAGGGACCCGTGCAGTCGGCCTACGGCTGGCACGTGGTGGAAGTTCAGACACGGCGAGCAAGCAAATTGCCCGCGTTCGCAGGCGTCGCTAAAAAGGTCACCGTGGACCTGCAATCCGAACGCCGGGCACAGGCTAACAAGGTGTACTTCGAGTCTGTTCGGGCCAAATACGAGATCCGCCGTCCGTGACGGTATCCGCGCGTATCATTACGGCAGTTCTACTCATTCTGCTGCCTGTGTTCGGTGCGTTGGGTCACGAGGTGCGTCCCGCTTATCTGCAGATCGAAGAGGTCGAGGCAAATCGCTTCGCAGTGCTTTGGAAACAGCCGATCCTGCAGGATCGCAGACTGCCCATCGATCCGGTGTTTCCGGAGTCCTGCACAGCACCCGGACCCGTCACACCGGAAGTGACTGGCGCAGCACTGCTGCAACGCTGGATCATCGAGTGCCCGCTCGATTCGGGCCTGATCCATATCTCCGGGCTGTCGCGTACGCTGACGGATGTCATGGTAACCATCCGCCGCCTGGATGGCTCCGAGTCCAGCACCCTGCTGCGAGCATCACAACCCTCGCTCGATCTCAGCGACCCGGCGCCAGGCGCGGGTGCCTATCTCCCTTTTGGCATCGAACATCTGATCTTCGGTATCGACCATGTGCTGTTCGTCATAGGATTGGTGCTGTTCATCTCCGATCGATGGATGTTGCTGAAGACCATTACCGCATTCACCATCGCGCACTCCATCACACTCGCGCTGTCGGTACTGGATCTCGTCTACGTGCCCCAGGGGCCGGTGGAAGCCGTGATCGCGCTGTCCATCCTGTTTCTCGCCCGCGAGCTGGCGATGGAGGAGTCGAAACGCTCCTTTCTGACCCGTGCCCGCCCCTGGATCATGGCATTCGTATTCGGCCTCCTGCACGGCTTCGGCTTCGCCGGTGCCCTCAACGACATCGGTCTGCCCCGCGAGGAACTGGCCCTCGCCCTGTTCCTGTTCAACGTGGGCATAGAGCTCGGTCAGCTGATGATCATCGCCGTCGTTTTCGCACTACTGTGGACCGGCAGAACCGTTACGCACGGGATCGGGTACGGACACAGCGCACATCTGGTCGAGCAGGCGTTCGTCTGGGTAATGGGCTGCATGGCCGCGTTCTGGACCCTCGACCGGGTTCTACCGCTGATTTGACGGCACCCGGATTGACGCCCACACAGCACTCGGGTCAACTGGATATCTCAATCGACGGAGCCGGTTTCCGATGTCGGGCCTGATCTACCGGATAGCAGCCGATGCGGTACTCATCGTCCACCTCGGCTTCATCTTGTTCGTGGTGGCGGGAGGGCTGGCGTGCCTGTGCCGCAAGTGGTGGGCGGCGATCCACCTGCCCGCTGCGGCCTGGGGTGCCTACGTGGAACTCACCTCGCGCATCTGCCCGCTCACGGTGTGGGAAAACGATCTGCGACGGCTCGCGGGTGAGGGCGGTTTTAGCGAGAGCTTCGTCGAGCGCTATCTGTTGCCCGTGATCTACCCGGCAGGTCTGACACAGGACATTCAACTCACGCTCGCCGCATTCGTGGTGATCGTCAACCTCGCCGTATATGCCTGGGTACTGAACAGGGTGAGAATCCCTCAGGCATAGAACGCCTCGATCTGCGGTCGCAGCTTCAGCCCGTCGCGATAGCCGAGTTCCATGAGAGAGGTAGTATAGGCAGATTCGAACAGAAGGAAACTCGGTAGCCGCCAGTCGTGCCCCCAACCGCCCATCGTTCTCAAGAACAGCCGGAAGCTGCGCGGCAGCTGGACGGTGAAGCGCGAGGCGAGTACGCGCAGATCGACCGAAGGCCGAATCACCATCACCCTGATTCTGCGCCACTTCGATTTGCGCCGTCCCAGCCACGACATCTGCGAGAGCAGGGTGTTGATCTGTTCCATCCGCTCTATGTCGTTGTTGAGATTTTCCGAGAACAGCGAATCGAGTGTGTAACCGGCGATGGCGGCGAGGCCGGGGGCGGTTTCCGGCCGGTCGGATGCGAGTTGTTCGTTGCGCACGCCAATCACCAGGATGCGGTCCGCACCCATGTTGATCACCGGCGCCAGTGGTTCCGTCATCCTCAGCGACCCGTCCACGAAGTAGTCGGATCCGACGAGCTCGGGTGGGAACAACAACGGCAGGGCCGAGGAGGCGAGGATGTGCTCCGGCTCGATGCGCGTGGCCACGCTGTCACGACGCGGGTGGTGCCATGGCAGAGTGCCTTCACGAGCCTCGAAAAAGGTCGTCGCCTCGCCGGTGGTGAAGTTGGAAGCCGTGATGGCGAGGCCGGTGAGATGCCCCCCCGCGATTCCGCGCGCGACACCGCCGGAATCGAATTCCCGCTCCAGCCATTCTCTCAGCGGCGCATTGTCCAGAAATGAGGCCAGCGTGTTTTCTTTCGACAACAAACCCTGGAAGGCGCTGAAGTCATTCGTGAAGACATCCTCCGTCCGCAGTCCCGACCAGAGTGCTTCCAGGTGTTCGACGGCTTCCTCGAAGTGATCGGCGCGTTGTGCGAGAAACGATGCATTGATGCTGCCCGCCGATATCCCGGCAATGGTCTTGAACGGCACCTCCACGCTGTCGAGCAGGGCGGCGATCGATTTGAGCACACCCACCTGATACGCACCACGCGCACCACCACCCGGAAGTACCAGACCTGCTGAGGGACCAAAGCTCACGCGAGACCATTCACACCCTGTTGCCGAAACCCATTTTTGAATCGCGAACTCGAAAGCGTCACGTGCGCATCGCGCCAGGCGTCGTGAAACTTCGCGGCGTACACCTGTGCACGTGCATCGCCCTGTGCGGCAAGCGCTTCACTGAGCCCGAAAAACGCACAGCCGTTGTCCGGATGCCTGCGCAAATCCTGCCAGTAAACCGACGCCGCTTCCTGCATGGGAAGGTTGATATTGGGTCCCAGCACCAGCACCCAGCCCCAGTACGCCATCGCGTTGTTCGGGCCCAGACGTGCGGCCTCCTTGAATGCCCTCAGTGCCTGCGCATGGTTGAAAGCGTATGTGAGATTGAGGCCTTGATTGAAGAAATACTGTGAATCGGCGCTGGCCGTCGTCACGCCCATGGTATGCGCCCCCAGCCCCTCCAGCCGTGGCGCACTCGACTGCGCCGCCCCCTCCGGATCCGCAGATACCGCGTGTGGATCGTGCATGGCGCCGCTGACCGACGTGGCAATGCTCAGCAACACAGCGAACACCGAGGTTCGAAACGGAACATCCCTGAATGCGGCTTTCATGATTCTCTCCCCCTCCCGCGGGAATTCGAGTCTAACATCGCCGACCGCCAGGTCAGAGAAACGCGTTTCCCTGGATGATCCGGCAGCACACGCAACCACTCAAGGCGCTACACTGGCCCCGCCCGCAAGCATCGAGGAGAGCCAAGCGTGATCCCAGCCCCCATCACCTGCCCCGAAATGAACGTACTCGAGGACTGGATCGACTACAACGGGCACATGAACATGGCTTTCTACCACGTGGTGTTCGACAAGAGTCTCGATACCGTCTACGACGACCTCGGCATAGGCGCGGCTTACGTCGAGACAGAGGGTGGATCGCTGTTCACCCTGGAGGTGCATGTGAACTACCTGCAGGAAGTCGCGCTCGGTGACCCACTGCGGGTCACGTGGCGCCTGCTCGATTTCGACGCCAAACGCATCCATTTCTTCGAGGAGATGTATCACGCGGATGAGGGCTTTCTGGTCGCAACTTCGGAACAGATGGCCATGCACATCGATATGAACACGCGCAGATCGAGTTCCCTGCCCGATCGCGTGCAAGAGACTCTGGCCAAGATTCTGCGGCAACACTCTGAGCTTGCGCTGCCACCCCAAGCCGGGAATGCAATCAGGATCCGGCGCTGATCTCGAGCACGGTGTGGGCATGGTGGGTCACGCCGAACTCATCTACCGCCTCCACACTCAACGTATAGATACCCGGACCCAGATCATCGGGCAGGTCCGCTTCGAAGAGGTGTGATGAGGGTGCGGCCTGGACCCCGGATTTCTTCGATTCCTCGTGGCGGGTGAACAATTCGAATATATAGGGATCGATACGCGAGATCCGTTGCATCGAAATCGATGCTCCACCATCTATCCGGAAGCTCAACTTCGAACGCGGCCCACCATCGAACAGGTTGACGAGTACCGACGCCGCGGGCACCTCGGCGAGGCTGATCAGCCCGTCGAACAACTCACCCTCCCGATAGTCGCGCAGCCCGTCGGCCCGGATGCCGTGATGCGCGACGTCGAAGAGGATGCGCATCTGATAATCCGCCGGCTGGCTTGCGGCTTTGAAGCGCACGGACGCCTCAGTGCCGTCCACCTGCAACACGTGGTAGCCGTTAGGCGTGCCGTCACGCTGCCACGTGGTCGGGATGCCGCGGTCATCGAACGGTCCACTCCACCAGGATCCCGACACCGTGGAAAGCACGTGATGGTGGAATGCACCCGGCCCGCGGAAACCGTCGTCCTCATCGAAGTACAGATGTTCGGTGGTGTGGGTATGGCCGGCCACCGAATACAGATTGGGGCGGCCGGCCAGCAGTTTGAAAAGATCCTTTCGATCGGCCGTGTTCACACCGGCACCGTCCGCCGACACATAGGTGGCGAGCGGTGAGTGCATGGCGAGAAAAACGAGCTTGTCCTCCGGCACGTATTGCAGCTCTTTTTTCAGCCATTTCAACTGACGCCTACCGATGTTCGCGATGTAGCCGCCGCTGCCACGCACATCACCCGGCGCGCTGCGTCCGTTGCCGTGGTATTCGATGTTGTCGAGTACCACAAACAGCACATCGCCGTACTCAAAACTGTAGTACGGCGGCCCGAAGAAACGCTTGAAGGTCTCGAGCGAATACTCGTCGCTCGCGGCAAGCAGATTGAGTTCATGATTGCCGGGGACGTTGTACCAGGGGATGCCGATCTGCGCGATGAGCTCGTTGAAGCGCGGGAACAAAGACATGTCGTCGAACATGATGTCCCCCATCGTCATGCCGAAGCGTGCGTCGGTGCCTATCAGCTCGGCAATCACGTCGTCGCGGATGAAATCCAGTTCGACATTGGTCTGAGGCTGAGTATCCGCTAGCAGAATGGCCTCGAATACGCTCGGTTCATCGTGCTCGCGCAATGGGAAGTCCACACTGTCCGGCAGTGGTCCCGTGGGATCGACGCCCGGATAGCGCAACCCCTCCGGCGAACCCTGGGGCTGGTGTATGTAATAGAAACGCGGCAGCTGCTGCGCGTTGACGGGAGTGCGGTATCCCCTCGGCTTGGCAATGAAGATCATCGCCTCGCCACCGATGCTCAACCGGTAGTAACCGGAGCCATCCGTGGCCGTGATGTTCTCACCATCGCTCACACGAACGTTGCCGATACCGGGCTCCCCGGCATCGCGTACTCCGTTCGCGTTCAGATCATTGAAAACGTAGCCGTTGGCGTAATCGGCGCCATGCGCGGACCAGGCCGCCAACATGAGCACCACCACACCCGCACGGGCGGTCAGTCTTCCGCCCGGACTCTGTCCGTACATGCCCCTTTCTCCAGACTGCCCCCAAGCAGTATGGTACTACGTGTGCCGGATCGATAGGAGTTGTTATGGGCTTCTATCCGCCTAGTGCAGTGATCTAGTAGCCTTCCAGCTCTCCGTAGCGATTGCGATGGAAGTTGACGTCGCCAAACGTCTGCTCCGACACCGCCGCGCGTTTGATGAAAAACCCAATGTCGAACTCATCGGTCATGCCTATGCCGCCATGCATCTGGATACCTTCGCGCGAAACCAGGTTGTAGGTCTCGCCCACCTTCGCCTTGGCAAGGCTCGCGAGCTTGGCAATCTCCTCCGCATCGCGCCCTTCGTCGAGCGCCGTCAGTGCTTCGAGAACGCAGGACTTCGACAATTCCACCTCGCAGAACATGTTGGCCGCGCGATGCTTCAGCGCCTGGAACGAACCGATAGGTACGCCGAACTGCTCGCGCTCTTTCAGGTACTCCACAGTGCGCTCGAAGCACTCCTGAAGCCCGCCGAGCATCTCCGCCGAGATGCCGATACAGGCTATGTCCAGCGTTGGGTCGAGCACATCCGCGCCCTTGTCCACTGCACCGAGCACCGCCTCGGCACCAACCGAGACATCGGACAGCTCGATGTTGGCAGCATTACGCGAGTCCACCATCTTGGTGGGGGTGACGTTAACTCCCTGTGCACCCGCGTCGACCAAGAACAGCGTCAGTCCGTCCCGATCACCGGTGTCGCCCGAGGTACGGGCAACCACAATCAACTTGTCAGCCACGTTGCCGTCGAGAACGAACGTCTTCGAGCCATTCAGCTTGTATCCGTCCCCGCCGGCGCTCGCGGTAGTGGAGATCGCATATGGACTGTGGCGGTGGGATTCTTCCAGCGCCAGCGACATCAACATCTCGCCACCTGCGATTGCCGACAGCAGCTCTGCTTTCTGCGCATCGCTGCCGCCTTGATTGACGGCTGTGCCGCCCACCCACACGCTGGCAAACAACGGGCTGCAGGTGAGGGTACGGCCGGTTTCTTCCGTCACCACACCGAGACCCTTGTAGCCGAAAGCGAGTCCGCCGTGCTCCTCGGGAAAGGGAATACCCGCCCAGCCAAGTTCCACCATGGATTTCCAGGTGTCGCGATCGAAACCGTCCACATTGTTCTCGTCGCGCAGTTTACGCATCTGTTCGATAGGCGCGCTGTTGGTGCAGAAGTCCTTGGCGCTGTCTTTGAGCATGTTCTGCTCTTCGTTCAGGATCATTGACATTACGCGAATACTCCCTCGGTCACTTGATGAACGGGTATTGTGCTAAGTTGGACAAAGGCCGAAATCTAATCAAAGTACCCCCCATTTGTCGACCACGGGGTTGCCCTTATTACTCCATCATTCTAAAACGCGACGATAAAATCCCTCGAACCAGGTCTTCCAGCCCTCCCCGCCACCCTCATCCGGGCGTTGCCCCTCGAAGAACTGGCGCACACTGCCATCCTCCAGGAGTGACCAGCGTCCTCGAAACGGACGTGTCGCACCCTATGCCTGATAGCTGATTCGAACCTACCAGCACCATGAAGCCGCCCTCTAGGTTGCCTGAAATATCGATGATCGTGCCCGCAGACACCCACAGCTGACGCCACTGTCTAAGCTCGCGCGAATAGAAGTTCACGCTGCTACCCATACCGCTCCTGGCCCCTGCCAGTGTTCCGTAACCAGGCAGCCGGACTCGCTCACCGTTATATTGTTATTACCGGTGTGCGTCCCGTCCGCGGTTTCAACACGCCATCGCCCGACCCAGGAATCGAACTGGCGATGACCCGGGTCTGAACAGGGCCCCACGGCAGCGCGCACGGCGCCCGAAAACCCCAACGACATACCCATCAGCGCGTCCGCGCCCTGGTTTACGAAAGGCTTACATTTCATACATCCCTCCCGCAGCCCAACGTTGTGCCACTGCCTAGAATAACCCTGACACTTGGCAATATGCTGCGGCAACAAGAGCCGGAACAAAATGAAATTTGCTCCTTTAATTGTCGTTTTGCTCACCCTGCTAACGGTTCCTACCGAAGCAGTCCTCGCCTCAACGACGGGTGTCGTGAACGATACTCCAACCGGGCTCACGCCCGGTCGTCCGCTGGCGGCTCTGAGCGAGTCCACCCTGCGACAGGATGATGTAACCGGCACCTCACTCGACCGCGTTTCCTTCTCCAATTCCGTCGCACTGGACGATCATGCCCAGGATCTCTCCACGGTGGCCGTGCTACTGGCTGGCGTACTCGGCCTCATCTGGGCGCGCCGTCACAGTTCACCCTAATAGACCTGGTGTAGCTGTCGGGGTCGGCTGAAACTCTGCATTCCCAATATGACGCGCTTTGTGCTCAACTGCGCCGATGCTGGCCCAACTTGATACCCGCCTGAAACGCACGCTGCCCAACGCCCGCATCGAGGCCATACAGTTGCCCGGTTGCCATGGCATGCGTCTCGGACTGATCAACGCAGACTTCCCGACAGGACCTCTGGATGCGGAGGTCATGCACGCCGTGATCCTGGAACCGGCCTACTGGGCCTTCTGTTGGGGCAGCGGCCTGGCACTCGCGGCGCTGCTTCTCGAGCAGCCGCACTGGGTGGCCGGTAAGCGGGTGCTCGATCTCGGTTCGGGTTCAGGTGTTGCCGGTATCGCGGCGGCCATGGCGGGCGCGCGCGCCGTCACAGCCTGCGACACGGATCCCGATGCGCGCCTCGCCACCGAGACAAACGCCGTGCTCAATGACGTGGAGATCCGGGTCATCGACCGACTGGAAACCGGCAACGACCTCATCCTGATGGCGGACGTT
>DCWG01000027.1:0-15391 GCA_002327525.1 Gammaproteobacteria bacterium UBA2168
ACATCCAGGAGAATACGACATTTGCCTTGAGATGTACGGGACCAGGCGGGGAGGTGCTTCGATCCGTATTCATCACGGCCGTCGCAGACGGTTCCGGAGGTGGTGACGACGGTGGTGGTGGGGGCAACCACGTACCGGATCCGACGGTGACCTTTAGCGTGAGCAAGAAAACGGTGTCTGCCGGTGGCGCGGTCACGCTGTCCTGGCAAACTCAGAATGCAGCGGCCTGCCAGACCAGCGGGGGATGGGCCGGTGGTATCGGAACTTCGGGTACACGTATTGTGAAGGGAATCGACGAGAAGACCACGTTCTCCATTTCGTGCTCGAGGAATGAAAAGCACGTGATTAAGATGGTTACGGTTTCGGTGCGAAGCGACGTGGTGCTCAAGTGGCAGGCACCGACGAAGAACACCAACGGCACCCGGCTGAAAGATCTCGCTGGGTACCGTATCCATTACGGCAAGAAAGTGGGCAAATTCACATTTTCGGTGAAGGTGAACGACCAAACGGCAACCGAATGGCTATTGCCGCTGGTATCCGGCACCTGGCACGTTGCGATGACCGCATATGATAGCAACGGGGATGAAAGCGAACGTTCCAATATTGTGACGAAAGTCGCACCGTAAAGAATCGGAACTGTCTTGACGCAGGGCAGGCGCTAAAATCGACACTTGAGTAATCAAAGGAGCTGCCATGCGTGACATCGCGTGGATTCGACATGGATTGTACATCACGCTGATTCTGGTTCTTGCGGCGTGCGACGGCACCACAGCGGAGGAACATTTCGAGCAGGCCCGGGTCTTGTACGCCGAGCGTGATCTGGACTCAGCCACCATCGAGCTGAAAAATGCCATCAACAAGCAGGATGAGCATGCGCAGGCGCATTTACTGCTAGGGCATGTTCGATTTCAGCTGAACGAGTATCCCCAGGCACTCCTGGAATACCAGAAGGCCCTGGATCTGGGACTGGACGATGACGAGGTGCGTGCCGGGTGGCTGCAAAGCAAGGTACGCATGGGCCGTTATCAGGAGGTGATCGGTGAACTGGCCGACCAGTCCGCACTTACGGCCCCCTTCGCGCTGGTACTGGCCGATGCCTACTTCGTGGCGGATGAGCCGGCTCTTGCGCAAAAGTGGTATCAGCGCTCACTTTCGCTACCGCGAGCCCACGTCGGTCTTGCCACCATCGCATGGAGTCAGGGTGACCTCGACAGGGCAGGCAGCTATTTCGATCGTGCCGTGGAGATGGACAAATGGGACAGGGATGCATGGCTGAGGCGCGGTGATTTCTATCTGGCCCAGGGCGATGCGAGCGAAGCGCGGCGCTCTTTTGAGGTGGCACGAGGACTTCCCGGCGGTCGTATGGCAGCGCGCCTGCGCATCGTACGCAGTTATCTCGCGGAAGCCGATCTGGAGACCGCACGCCGGCTCATCGACGAAATCGTGGGCAAGGCATCCCGGCAAAGCGCCGCACAGTACCTGAAGGGTCTTGTGGCGTACGAACAAGGGGATGACGAGGTGGCGGAGAAATCGCTGGACAACGTGCTGCGAGCTGATCCGAATCATGCGCCTGCACGCTATCTGGTGGGACTCCTGCAGTATCGCCAGGGCCGCTATGCGAGCGCCGAGAAAAACCTCACCCGCTTCCTGGATGGCAATCCGCAACAGGCACAGGCTCGCAAGTTGCTTGCATCCACGCACATGGCGCGCAGGGATTTTTTGGCCGTGGTGCGCACGCTCGAACCGATCACGCTCGACAACCAGGATCCGGAAGTGCTTGCTCTGATCGGATCTGCGTACATGTCGCTCGGTGATCTCGTACAAGGAACCGCGGCGCTCGAGCGTGCGGTGCAACTGGCTCCGGACGCGGAGTTGCTCCGCAACCAACTCGCGCTCGGATTGATGGGTACCGGAGACGATGCGAAAGCACGAGCGTTACTGGAACATTTGGGTGAATCAAACGAGGCCCGGTTGCAGGGTGAATACCTGTCCGTGATGTTGTGGCTGAAGGATGGTGACACAGTTGCAGCCGAGCAATTGGTCGACCAGATGCTCGCACGCAATCCAGACGGTGCACTCGGCTACAGCCTGAAAGGTAGCATCGCGCTCAGTGAAGGCGATACGGTCGCTGCCCGGGCTGCGTTCGAGGCGGCGCTGGATAAAGATCCGCTTTACCTGCCCGCCGTCGAGAACCTCGCCGCACTCGCCATGAATGACGGCGATAGCGAACGTGCAGCGGACTATTACGAGGGGCTTCTGGAGCGCGACGCGAACAATGTCGGCGCCCTGCTTGGTCTGGCGGATATGGCCATGCAACGCGCAGAACCGAATCAGGCGGAGATTCATCTGCGCACGGCGATCGACGGTAATGCCGAGTCCATTCCCGCACGCGTGGCGCTGCTGCGCCTGTATGTGCTGAGCAACGATCTGGAGAAGGCACGAGCGGCCGCGGAAGATGCGCTCAGGATAGCGCCGGGGTCCATCGACGTTCAGATATTACGCGCAGAGGTCAGCTTGCGCAGCGGAGACGCTACTGGCGCAGTCGAACAGGTGAGCAAACTGCAGGAGGCTTTCGCGCAGGCCGACAACAATGCGCCGCTGGCGCTGGCGGTGGGCGGTCTGCAAGTACGTGTGGGAAATCTCACCCTGGCGCGCCGCAACTTCACGCGAGCACTGGAGCTTTCCGGTGACGAGCCGATACAGGCGTTGCGTGGCCTGTTGCAGGTCGATGTGATGGAGGGCGCGCTGGCCAGCGCTCGTAGACGGCTCGAACGGGTGCGTGCGCTGGGAGGGGCGGGTGCTGCGCTCGATCTGCTTGAAGGCGATCTGGAATTGCGCGGGGGTAACCTGGACCGGGCAGAGCAACTCTACCGGGCGCTATCGGAGACCGAACATCGGGACGCGACGCTGCGTCTGGCGCAACTGTACACGCAGCAGGGTGAGCGGGAACGCGGGGATGCCGTGTTACGTGACTGGTTGGTGCGAAACTCGTCGGATACGGGCGCGAAGACGTTGCTGGCAACCAACGCCCTGCAGGCCGGTCACACTGAGGATGCGGTCGCACAATTCGAGAAGATGATGCCGACAGACGATCCCGTCATCCTCAACAATCTGGCGTGGTTGTACATGCAAAGGCGTGACGAACGCGCACTGGAACTGGCGCGCAGGGCTTATGAAAAAGCACCTGGCAATGCCGAGGTAGCGGATACCTTCGGCTGGATTCTGCTGGCGAACGGAATGAGCAGAGAAGCGGTATCCATTCTCACCGAGAGTGCCAGGTCACTACCGGACAATGCGACCATTCAGTACCACCTCGGCATTGCGCATATGGAATCCGGGTCCACGGCACTGGCCAAAATGGCATTGCAACGTGCGATCGATCTCGGGAGATTCCCCGAGTTCGAACAGGCGCGTGAGGCGCTGGACACACTCTGAAGAGCGCCCCCGTACGTTCGCAGATCGTTTACAACGCGCCCACAGGCTCTTCACGTAACGAGATGCCGGTTCTGGGAGAATAGTATTCGGCGACGTGCCTCGGGGTGGGTCCAGGCAGTGCATCACCTGAGTGATCGCCTAGTGACCCTCGAAGTCTGGGGTTCTCTTCTCCTTGAAGGCACGTCGCCCTTCCTTGTAATCGTTGCTGTCGAAACAGGCGTTCACGAGTGCTTCTACCGCGGCGATTTGGTCTTCTCTGGCGCCACGTTCCCAAACATTTACAGCGGCCTTGGCGGCCTTCACCGTCAACGGTGCGTTGCCGGCGATGGTCTTTGCGTAATCGAGAACCCGTGCCTCTATCGTGTCGCGCTCGGCGATGAAATTTATCAGCCCCATGTCGAGCGCTTCCGTTGCGTCCATGAAGCGCGCGGACAACATGATGTCGCGGGCCCGGCTCGGGCCCACGAGGCGTATAAGTTTGGCGAGACCCTCGTATTCGTAGCCGAGTCCGAGTCTCGCGGCGGGAATGCCGAAACGCGAATCGGGGGTTGCAAACCGGATGTCCGCCGACAGTGCCGTGGCGAGGCCACCGCCGATGCAAAAACCTTCGATCAGGCCGATTACCGGTTTATCGAAGGTGGCGAGCGCCCTGCTGCCTGCACCCGCTATTCGGCCATATTCGGCCTTCTGATCCGCACTGCCACGTTTGTCGTCGAATTCGGAAATGTCGGCGCCCGAGACGAAGGCTTTGCCACCGGCGCCGCGCAGGATCACCACGCGGACATCGTCGTCCTCGGCGAAAGCCGTCATGACGCCCGCCATACCCTGCCACATCTCCAGCGACAGGGCGTTGTGACGCGCAGGGTTGTTGAAGATCATCCATCCGATGCCGTTTTCGCTGTGTGCAAGCATGCGTTTGGTTTTGAGCTCGAGTGTTTTCATTTCAATGTTCCGCTCCCTCCACGTTTCTGTGTGAGAGTTGGGCTTCTATCTGGTGGTGGCGAGCAATTAGTTTTTGCGCCCGGGTCAGGTGCGGTACATCGACCATTCTGCCTTCAAACGAGAAGGCCATGCGTCCCTGGGCTCGAGCAATCTCGAACGCCTCCAGCAAACGGGTGCACGTCTCGATCTCCTCCGTCGAGGGTGAGAACGCCTCGTTGACGATGTCGATCTGTGACGGGTGGATCGTGATCTTGCCGGTGTAACCGGACCATGCGCTGCGCAGGCATTCCTCCCGCAGCCCTTGCAAGTCTCGAATGTCGGTGAATACGGTGTCCAGGGGCTGGACACCGCCCGCTGCCGCGCACAGGAGTGTGTGCGTGTGGCAGTGCCGGTAGATGTCCAGGTAAGTGCCGTCCGGCAGACGGTTTCTGGGTGCTCCGAGCGCGGAAGACAAATCCTCCGCGCCCCAGGACAAGGCGATTACGCGACGACAATCCGTGAAGGTCGGTAGGTTCAGCACACCCGCCGGGGTTTCGGTGGAGACCAGGATCAACCCGACATCGCCCTGTGGATGGCCGTGTTCGTTTTCGCAGCGCGTCACGATCTCATCGATACGCTCGAGCTCGGAGAGGTTCGATACCTTGGGCACAACGTAGGCATCGGGTGGGTGGCGCATCGTGACGCGCAGGTCTTCATTACCCCACGGAGTGTCAAGTGGGTTCATGCGCACGATGCGCTCCTGGGATCCGAAGGAAACGTCCCTGAGCCATCCCGCGACGATTTCTCGGGTCTCGTCCTTGCGTTTCGGGGTGACCGCGTCCTCGAGATCCAGAACGAGACCATCCGCATTGGAGGCCAATGCCTTCGATAGCATCTTCTCGTTTGCGCCCGGGACGAAGTGCGCCGAGCGGCGTAGCCTATCCACACCTGGCGAGTGGTTCATGCCGGTTGGCGCATCATCATGCCCTTGCGCAGGCACCGGCACACGATCTCACCGCGCTGATTGGTGGCGATGTGTTCGAAAGTGACGATGCCCCGATCGGATTTGCTCCGGCTTTCGCGCTTTTCGACGATGGTGGTCGCGGCAGTTAGCGTGTCTCCGATGAATACCGGATTCGGAAAGGTCGTTTCGTCGAAGCCCAGATTGCCGAGTGTGGTTCCGAGCGTGGTATCGCCCACTGAAAGACCCACTACCAGGCCGAGCGTGAAGATGCTGTTGACCAGGATCTGTCCGTGCAGCGTACCTGACGCGAACTCCACATCCAGGTGTAGGGGTTGAGGATTGTGCGTGAGTGCGGTGAACAGGAGATTGTCCGTCTGCGTCACGGTGCGCGAGGGCTGGTGCTGGAAGCGCTCCCCGACGTTCAGTTCTTCAAAGTATAGCCCGGGCATAGGAACACGGTAGCGGGACGGTGCGAGATTGCCAAGTCGTCATGACCTGAGCAATGATGGTGCTCATATCGTAGTGGGAGATCGCCTTGGATTTTGGGGTTTCGGAGGAACATCAACTCATACGCGACGCGGTGCGCAAAGCTTGCTCGGACTTTCCAGACGAGTACTGGGCGAGGCTCGACAAGACGCACGAATTCCCGTGGGATTTCTACAATGCCATGGCGGAAGCGGGGTGGGTTGGCATTGCGATACCCGAGGAGTACGGAGGCAGTGGCCGTGGTGTGACTGAGGCGAGCATCGTGCTTGAGGAAGTGGCGGCCTCCGGCGCCGCAATGAATGGCTGCACCAGTCTGCATCTGTCGATCTTCGGCATGGAGCCGGTGGTGCGCTATGGCAGTGACGATATCCGCCAGAAGTACCTGCCGCGTGTCGCAAGCGGCGAAATGCACGTGGCGTTCGGAGTGACGGAACCCGATGCGGGCACGAACACGACAGCCATTACAACCAGCGCTCGCCGGGAGGGAGACCACTACCTCGTACGCGGCCGCAAGATATGGACTACCAAGGCGCTGATTGCGGAACGGGTACTGCTGCTAGTACGCACTACGCCCAAGGAAGAACTGGAGAAGAAAACCGGCGGGCTGACATTGCTGCTGGCCGAACTACAGCGGCCCGAGGTCACCATCTCACCGATCGACAAGGTCGGTCGAAACGCTGTGGCGACTTGCGAGGTGGTGTACGACGATCTGCCGGTTCAGGTCACTGATCGCGTTGGTGAGGAGGGCAAAGGTTTCCAGTATCTGCTGGCTGGGCTCAATGCAGAACGTATTTTGGTTGCCTCTGAGGCAGTCGGAATCGGGCGTGTGGCGTTGCGGCGGGCGGTGGACTACGCCAACGAACGGGTCGTATTCGATAGACCCATCGGCAAGAATCAGGGTGTGTCCTTTCCGTTGGGTGAGGCGAAGATGCGACTTGATGCGGCGGAACTGATGGTACGCAAGGCGAGCTGGATGCTGGACAACGGCATGCCCTGCGGCGCGGAGGCCAACATGGCCAAGTGGCTGGCAGCAGAGGCGGCCTTTCAGACCGCGGATCAGGCCATGCAGACGCACGGTGGGTTTGGTTACGCCAGTGAATATCACGTGGAGCGATACTGGCGCGAGGCACGTCTGATGCGCATCGCACCGATTTCGCAGGAAATGGTGCTCAACTACGTGACTGAGCATGTACTGGAGCTGCCGAGGTCCTACTAACCCTGATGTGGATTTCGTCCCCGCGCGCGGGTCCGACCGGTCGTGTCTCAGTCCGGCGCGCCCTGCTGCAGCGAGGCCATGAACTGTTCGCCGGTGAGGCGTGGGTGTTCGCCCGTAAAATCGTAGCCCGTCGGTTTCTCATCCACGTAAATCTCTCCTTGCAGCGTGAAGATATTCGCGTCGTCGAAGGAACCGCTACTCAGGCGCGTCGCGCCAGGCGTTTGCGCTTGTGCTGTACGTAGTCCACCAGAATGTACTCGCCGAGCTTCTCGGGTGTCGTGTAGAACACCCTGCCACCGTTTATCTTCGCAATTTCGTCCATGAAGGCCTTCAGGTAGTAGCTTGCATCCAGCATGAAGGTATTGATGGCGATGCCCTTGGTGGTGCAGTGCTTAACAGCGCGGAAAGTCGCGCGAATCGTCTCGGGCGTGGGTGGATAAGCGAACTGCGAGCGTCCGTTTTCCAGGTGCGATGTGGGTTCGCCGTCGGAAATCATGATGATCTGCTTGGTGCCGCCGGTGTGTTTGGCGAGCAGTTTTTCCGCCAGCAGCAGTGCGTGCTGCATGTTGGTGCCGAGCACGTACTCATCCCACTGCAGATACGGCAGGTCGTGCGGTTTCAGTTCCTTGGCGTAGGCCGCGAAGCCGATGACGTAGAAGTTGTCCTTCGGATACTGGGAGGTGATGAGGTTGTGCAGCGCGAGCGCCACCTTCTTGGCTGCCTGGAATGATCCCCTCAATGCCATGGACCACGACAGATCCACCAGCATGGCCGTGGCGGTGGAGGTGATCAGCTCGCTGCGGTAGATCTCGAAGTCGTCCGGCTGTAGTGAGATGGGCGTACCAGGGCCATTGCGGTCGATGGCGTTGCGTATGGTGCGCGGCATGTGCAGGTGGAAGGGGTCGCCGAACTCGTAGGACTTGGTTTGTTCCAGACGTTCTCCGAAACGGCCCTCCTCTGGTACGGCATGGTTACCCAGACTCTGGCGTTTCAGACGGTCGTAGATTTCGCCAAGTGCCTTCTGGCCGATCATGCGGGAACCGCGCGGTGTCAACTCGTAGCGTCCCTCGTCATCGGTACGTACGTAACCGGCCTCTTCCAGAGCGTTGAGCAGATCTTTTAGCTGATCCAGGTTTTCGGCCGTGTCCTCGCCGAGTAGTTCGCTCAGTAGATCGCGGTCGATTTCGTCCATGCCGCCACCGCGCTCGGCAGTCTGCATCTGACCGATGAGATCGTCCAGATCCTGCATCTCGTTCATCAACTGCATGGCGGCATCCAGGTCGAGCCGTTCGCCACCGTTGAAGCGGTACTGGCTACCCTCGGGATTGAGAAACTCCAACTCCTTGGCGAGCTTGCGCAATTCGGAGTTGAGTTCGGGATCTCCAAAACGATGCTGCATCATCGACTGCAGTTGCTGACGTTGATCGGCGGACAGAGAGTTCATCAGGGATTGCGTAGCCGCCATCTGCTGGCGCATTTGCTCGAGAAGCTCGTCGAGAGATTTCGGTGGATTTTCGCCGAACATGTCGCCGAACTCGTTCATGAAGTCGTCGAAGCCAGGGTCTTCACCCGCGATCTTTTTCACCAGCATGTCGTTCAGCGCCTTCAGCATGTCCTTCATGCGTTCGATATCGCCGTCGGACATGTTGCTCACCATGTTCTCGACGTTCTTGAAAAACGTGTTGGTCATGGCCTGGCGCAGCTCGTTGACCATCTCCAGATACTTGCGCTGCGCATCCGGGTTGAGAAACTCGTATTTGTCGAGTTCTTTGATCTGTCCTGCGACATCCTCCGGCAGGTCGTCGAGCGTATCCTTGTTGCGTTCGGCAACCTGTTTCAGCACGTCGTCAGCAAAGTTGGACTCGTCATCCTCGGCCGGTTTGTCGAGCCATTGGTCAATGGTGTCCCGCTCCATGCCGAGGATCTCATCGAGCCGTTCCCTAAAACCCTCGAATATGCTGGAAAGGTCGTAGCGTTCCAGTTGTTCGCGCTTGTGTTCTCGCAGTTGCTTGAGCATGTCGCGCAAGCCTTGCATGTAGCCGCCCTGAGGAATTTCCATGCCCCGCGAGAGCAGATTGCGCATGGCCCAGCGCAGATCGCCGTGTTCGATCAGGTCTTCCGTGAGTTCGCCCATGATGGCGTCCGCATCGAGCCCGAGTTGTTGCGAACCGTCCCAACGCGAGTAGCGGTGCTGTCTTGGAAAGTGGCGCACTTCTCTATCTCCCTCCTTCTTGTGAGGGACTACCCGGTGTAGGTCGCTCGTCCGGACACCGAGTACTTGTTCAGCAGTTTGTGCAGGTGCAGCCCCTCGAGAATGAACTCCACGGTGGACGCTCGTACTCCGGGGCTTTCATCGCGGAAAACATCGGCGATTCCGGGTACGCGTTCGAGAATGGAGAGATAGCCGCCAATTTCCATGGACTCGCTGGTTTCAACCGTCAGTCCTTCGTTGAACGACATCGTCACCGATTCGAGATTGTTTACATCGTAGTGGCGGTCGAACACCTTCTTCACCGCACCCTGAATGATGCGGTTGGTGATCTTGTCTTCCTGTCCTTCCTCCATGGCTTCGAACTCCACCTTGCCCTGAAAACTGGGCAGGATGAAGGCGAGGTCCGAGATGCGCGGGACGACCTCGGACTCGTCGATCATCAGCGCGCGGCGAAATGCATTGGCCATCAGCGCCTCGAAATTGGCGATGGATGTGCGCACCGACACCCCGGAGCGCTGGTTGATGTCTGGAGAGTTGCGCGCACCGTGCGTGATCTCGGCGATGATATCCTTCATGAATGTCGGAACGGTGACGCCGTAGTCGCCCATGTCGAGCACCGACGCCTCCTGTTCCATGATCTCGATCTCGTGCTCGATGTACTCCGGGTAGTGAGTGCGTATCTGTGCGCCGTAGCGGTCCTTCAATGGGGTAATGATGCGCCCGCGATTCGTGTAGTCCTCTGGATTGGCGGTGGCGACGATCATGATATCGAGGGGTAGTCTGACCTTGTGGCCCCGAATCTGCACGTCGCGTTCTTCGAGCAGGTTCAACAGCCCCACCTGGATGCGTTCGGCAAGATCAGGCAGTTCGTTGATGGCAAAAATACCGCGGTTGATGCGTGGCACGAGGCCATAGTGCAACGTCAGCTCGTCGGACAGATAGCGCCCCTCTGCAATCTTGATCGGATCCACCTCACCGATGAGATCGGCGATCGTGATGTCGGGGGTAGCCAGTTTTTCACCGTAACGGTCATCGCGGTAAATCCAGCGGATCGGTGTGGCGTCGCCGTGTTCTTCCACCATTGCCTTGCCCGCGGGGCTGATCGGTCTGAATGGGTCTTCCGGAATCTCGGTACCTTCCATGATCGGGGTGTACTCGTCGAGCAGATCGACGAGGGAGCGAACGATACGCGACTTGGCCTGCCCGCGCTCACCGAGAAAGATGATGTCCTGGCTGCCGAGCAAGGCGTTGACGATCTGTGGAATGACCGAATCCTCGTAGCCCATCACACCGGGAAACAGGGTTTCTCCGGCGCGCAGCTTGTGAATGAGGTTTTTTCTGAGTTCGGCTTTAACCGGCAGGGGCTGGTAGCCGGATAACTTGAGTTCGCCGAGTGTGGCCGGGTGTTCGCTTTGTGGCTGCTGCATCGTTCCTCCCAGCTTGGACGTCCCTTGGTGAACAGGCCGGCCCAGTCTCGCAGGGCGCGTGGGAGTACGCAAATAGAAGGTGTCGTCAGTCGCTCGGGATCAGCCTGAACGGAGGTGTGAAAACGTCGTAGAGATCCATCACGTACTCCGTGGGTACCACCAGGGCAGAGAAATTAACCTCGTTGTAAGTCCCGGACGGATCGAATGTAGGGCCGCGCCTGGACAATATCTGCAGCTGCCGCACGTTGACGTCGGTGGCCGCATATAGTTTAGCGAAGTCGCCGAACCGGCGATCCGATAGCAGTCCGGCCGGAGTTGTGGTGAACGTACTACGGTAATTCTCGTCGTGGACCTTCATGTTCGGCGTGGTAGAGCACGCGCTATCCGCATAGAAGATGGCGTTGCCGATAGTCGTCTCGTAGAGGAGACCATTGAGGACCTAGACCACGAGCCGGTGTTCGAGGCCGTTGTGCTCGAACTCGTACAGCGCGTCCTTCATGAACAGAACCGCGCTGCCAAATGGTCTGGGCGGTAAACTGGAATCTACGACCTTCCGGCCTCCGAGCCCGGGTGCGTGTCTGTCTGGTTCGGGATCCGCATTCTCCAGAGACTCAAGCCGCTGCGCGAGGTTGTCGATCTGTGTTTGTAGCAGCGCGATCCAGGCATCGTTGCCGTTTGCAGCCGTTCCATCCTTCAGTGCATCGATCTGAGCCTATAGCTGGTCAATAGCGATCTGGAGACGTTCGTGAATATTGGGTGGATGTTGCTTGTCGCTCTTCGAGCTCTTTGCACTTTTCTGACGCTTCTCCTCCTTGCGCGGTTCGTCGCCACGGCTGTGGGGTGAATGATCAAACAGATTTATCGCAACATTTCTGAAGTACTCAAGCATGGGCCGCTCGGCCGCCTCTGCACCCGGTGCTGCCGACATCAGCGCCAGGCTGAACCTCACACCGAGCTATACCGGTCTGGCTTGCATATACCAACACTCCGCAACGAGGGATCGGGGAGGATAGACCGGTTATAATGTCAAATAAACATACAATACTGTGAGCAGTTTGTCAGGACACGCGTGTGGGTTTGCCGAGCATTCGATCAGAAATGATGCGCAGTTGAATCTCGCTGGTACCTTCGAAGATCTTAGTCAGGCGTGCATCGCGCCAATGACGTTCCACGGCGTGCAGCTTGGTGTAACCGGCGCCACCGAGAATCTGCAATGCATCCGATGTGACCCGCTCGGCCATTTCCGAGGCGTACCATTTCACCATGGAAGCTTCCTGATCCGCCTTCTGACCGGTGTCCATCAAGGTGGCGACGTGGTACATCAACTGGCGCGCAGCCTCGATCTCCGCGGCCATACGCGCCAGCTTGAAGCGCGTTTCCTGAAAATCGGAGATCGGAACGCCGAACTGCACGCGCTCATGGCTGTAGTCGATCGCGTCTTCGAGCGCGCCGCGGGCGAGCCCGATGGACCGTGCCGCCGTGTGCGCACGCGCCACGTTCAACCAGTTGACCGTGTTCTTGAATCCGTCACCGCCCCCCGACGAGCCGCCGGTGATGATGTTCTCTTTCGGAATACGGCAGCCGTCGAAGGCGAGTTCGAAGGTGTTCCAGCCGAAATAGCCGATCTTGGGGATGGCTGATCCCGCACAGCCCTCGGGTAACTTTCCGCGTTCTTTTTCGATGATGAAGTTTCTGAGCCCGGAGTATTGCTTGCCCTGTTCACCGGGTGCATCGACCCGTGCGAGCAGCTGGATGTAGTCTGCGCCATCGGCAAACGTGCACCAGTACTTGTTGCCGGTGATGACCCACTCATCGCCGTCGAGCACCGCCTTGCAACTCACGGCCTTCAGATCAGATCCTACGTCGGGTTCGGAAAGTGACACCGCGGCCAAATAGTCACCTCGGGCGGCGCGCGCGGTGAGTTCTCGACGCTTGTCTTCGGGCCATCCGCCGACGTTCATCAGCGAGCTCGCACGAGCGATGATGCTCGCGACACTCATCCAGCCGCGCGCCAGCTCCTCGGTGACCAGACAGTACTCGAAGACACCCAGACCCATGCCGCCATGCTCTTCGGGAAACTGGATGCCGAAGTAGCCCATCTCCCCCATTTTTTCGCGCAGCGATATGGGGATTTCACCCTGAATTGGGTCGAGTTCGTTGGCGATGGGCGTGACCTCGTTCTTGACGAACTCTCGTGCCACGTCCTGGATCATGTGGCGTTCTTCGGTCATGTAGTGTTCGGTCATGGCTGCAGTCCTATCAGATCGGCGCGGTCGATCAGGTTTTGTACGATGCGGATGCTGGCGGCGTCCACCATCACGCCATCGACGTTGATCGCGCCCAGACCCTGTCGCAGAGCTTCTTCGTAGGCCGCCTTCTGAGAACGCGCTGCTTCTACCGCGGCGGGATCCGGCGTGAATACAGCGTTGGCCTGCTCCACCTGATTCGGGTGGATGGCCCACTTGCCGACCATCCCCAGCACGAAAGAGCGCTCCGCTTCCTTCTGATAGCCGTCAGGATTGCGGAAGTTGGCGTAAGGCCCGTCGACGGGATCGATGCCATTGGCATGACAGGCGATGGTCATCTTGTAGCGCGGGTAGTGCCACAGGTCCGGCGGATAGCCGCCGGAGGCGCCCACGGCGGTAATCTGCATCTGCTGACTGGCGGAGTAGTCGCCCATACCGAAGACGAGGCATTCCAGCCGATCTGAACATGCCGCGATTTCCTCGACGTTCATCATGCCTTCCACTTCCTCGATGAGGCACTCGATGCCAATGCGCCTGGTGAGTCCGAGCTTCTGCTCCAGCTGATCGAGCATGAGGTGCAGGAACATGACATCGTGCGCGCTTTTGGCTTTGGTGAGCATGATGGTATCGAGCTTCGCACCGGCGCCTGTAACCACCTCGATGATGTCGTCGTGACACCACTCGGTTTCCACGTCATTGATACGCACGCACACCGTGCTTGGTGTCCACTCCAGATTGTTGATGGCGTCTACGATCATGCTGCGGGCACCGGCTTTCGCGCTGGGCGCCACGGCGTCTTCCAGATCGAGGAAGACGTGATCGATTTCGAGCCCGGCCGCCTTGGTCATCATTTTTTCCGAGCTGCCGGGCACCGACAGCTGGCAGCGCCGGGCGCGCCTGGGTTGTGTTGTGCTCATGGATTCCCTTTATGAATTGCGTTTTTTGATCAATACGGTGCGCTCGCCTTCGAACACGACCTGGTCGTTCTGGTTCACACCGTAGTGCCGGAAGGTGACGATTCCTGCATCGTCCCGCTCGGGGGCTGACTGGGCGTCGATCACCTCGCTGTAAGCGTAGAGCGTGTCACCGTGAAAGACGGGGGATTTCAGACGAATCTTGTCGAGCTTGAGTTCGCGAATCGCGTTTTCACCCGTGTCCTGCATGGCCAGCCCGACGATCATAGAGATGGTCACGCCGCCGAACTGCAGGCGCTGGTTCCAGCCATTGCGTCCCATGGCGTTCTTTGCCATGGCGTCCTCGTTGAAGTGGCCCTCGGCGGTGTTGAGCACCTGCAGCGTGATGCCGACGTTGTCCTGCTCGCACATGGTCTTGCCGCGTGCGTGGCGGAACAGATTTCCAGGCGTGAAATCCTCGAAGTAGTTGTTTTCTCCGGTCAGGCTCATGCATCACCCTGCTTGCGTACCAGATTGGTGCGATGGAACTGGACCACCCGTACGCCGTCCTGATTGAAGCCCTCGGTGTGCCAGGTGACGATGCCGAAGTGCTCCTGGCCGCGTGATTCGCGCGCACTCACCACCGTGCTGCGTGCCGTGAGAGTGTCTCCCGGGTACACCGTCTCGATGAATTCGCAGTTCTCCACGCCGAGGAAAGGTCCGCCGCCTTCGCTCAGATCCTCCACCGACATGCCGAAAACGGTATTGAATACCAGCAAGGGGTTCACAACCGTGGTGCGGTAACCGTTGTCAATGGCATAGGGCTCGTTGAAGTAGAGAGGGCAGAAGGACAGCGTCTGTGTGGTGAACTGAACGTTGTCGCCATCGGTGATAGTGCGGCCCCAGTGGTGTTCGAACACCTTTCCTTCGGTCATGTCCTCGTAACGATTGCCCTTGCGCAACAGTGTGGCGCGATCGGCGAGGTCGGCGGCGTCGGTCATTCTCTGTCTCCGTGAGGTCTCGGTGAGTGGATCAGACGGTGGCGCGCAACAGCGCGAAGAAATCGTCCAGATCGTCTGTCTCTTCGAGTGCGTTGCATGCATCCGCGATGGCGGTTGCCCGTTCGGCACCGAGCCTCGGGTCCACGAGAGCGTGAAATTTACGTGTCAGTTTCTCACGTTGAGCATCGAGATCGCGCATGGGAATTGCGACGTTCACCGCATCGCAATACTCGGCCCCATTGGCGGTGCGCAGCGTGACGATACTGTCGGGATTGCGGGTCTCATGCGCGGTGATGCGAATCTTGTCGCGCAAGTGCACAACGGTGGGGTCGCGTGTCAGTTCGTCGGTGAAGATGTCGATGCTCGAGGTATCGAGTCCCGCCATTGCCATGGCGGCGGTGAAGCGCAGGCTGAACTTCGCTTCGAGCCCGGTAGCGGGTTCCTGGATGTTGCATACGCGGAAGTGACCGGGATCTACCTGGATTTCCACGTCGACCACGTCGTTGGGATCGAAGGCGTTTGTCTGGCACAGATTATGGGTCGCCTCGATGGAGGAGTGTGTCAGATAGCAGGCGGCGTGATACTTGAAA
>DCWG01000027.1:15700-16085 GCA_002327525.1 Gammaproteobacteria bacterium UBA2168
TAGCAGGCGGCGTGATACTTGAAACAGATGTCCTGAGCGTAGGCATCCTGGTGCATGGCGACATCGAAACGTTCTCCTGAGGCCGCTTCACTCTGCACTGCCATGAAACCCTGCTCGGTTTCCAGAATGTCTTCACGGCTGGTGAAACCCCGCCGTGCGAGGCTTGCCGATGTAAGTCCCGTGGCGGCCGCATGCCCCGCGTGCAGCGGTTTACACATGGTGCCGAACTGGGACTTCAACCCGGCGGCCTGGGTACCGGCGATGCCGAGTGCTCGCGCGGTCGTGTGATCGTCGAGACCTCTCAGGGATGCGGAAGCGGCGGCTGCGCCGAAAGAGCCGAGAGTTCCCGTTGCGTGCCAACCGACTGCATAGTGACTGGGGCCTG
>DCWG01000161.1 GCA_002327525.1 Gammaproteobacteria bacterium UBA2168
GAAAGAAATAGTTGACGCTGACCAGGCAACTCTCCGCGCAAGACGCATTCGAACTGGTGAATGCGCGAATTGCTTTCGAAGCTATCGATCGAACGTGGCGGCTCGCTGCTTACGTGAAAAACGCGTTCGATGAAGACTATTTCATCAATATTCTCGAGTCGGGCGTGGAGACAGGCAAGCCCGAGGGTTTTCTGGCGCCGCCGCGTACCTATGGTTTGCAATTTTCCTATACGTTTTGAATTCAGAATGGCGACTTCGATGTCTCGTGTGAGGAACCGGAATACCCTGAACCTTTGACCAATTCCCTATTTGATGGGGTAGGGAATACTCGCTGTGCCCCACATGTATCGGAGGATCGGGATCGATCGTGCTTCGAAAATTACTCTTTTTCCCTGTAGTTTCCCGGTTTTTCAAGGAAGTCAGGAGAGGAATTCGCTGCTGACTCCCTCCACCGCCAAATCAACCCAGCAGTATTTCCAGCGAATCCGGGATGCCGTTAAACTGCACTGCGAGGGCGGCGGAGCCGAACCCGTGATCGCCTGATATCAGCCCATGAGCTACTACCGTACGGAGGACTGGCTATGGACGAGATTCGCAGCTATCACTACGACCCTGCAGAATTCGAAGCCTATAAACAATGGGCCCTGGAGGAGGCGGTGCCGTTTCTCAAGGCTAACTTGAACATCATCGGCTTTTGGGTTGACGCCGGCATTCCGGCAGAAGTAAGTGGCAAGAGTCCTTCGGCGATGGAACTCGGTAGCGCCAATATCACGTGGATCATCCGCTGGGATAGCAAAGAAGCTCGCGATGAGGGCCACAAAACCGTATTCGGCGGAGCAGGCTGGCAAGACATCTGGTCTCGGCACCCGAACGCCGACGGGTACCTGCAGCTGGAAGCCCGCTTCGCAAACGAGATCTAACCATGATGTAGCGGGTTGTTTTGTTGGGGATCTGGGAACCCTACACTTTCTAGCCCCTCTCGCGTTCCGCCGCTCCCGCTCATTCGTGGCACACTTGCCACCATCGCCATACACTGTACTTTTTCATACGCGGAATCCGGGCACGATCGCCCGGTAACGTCACAGCACCATCGCTTCCCATTCGCTCAAGGTGTCGTCGAGTCGCTGCATCATGAGCATGGTTTCTTCTGAGGTGATGGACAGTGGCGGTGAGATCCAGGCTGGCAAGCCACGTCTAAACGCCGGTTGACGATGCGGACCGTACAGGGTTCCGTACATCACCAACCCGTTCTTGAGAGCGAGGGCCTGGAACAGCTTTTCCGCCTCCAGCTTCGGCTCGAAGAACTCCAGCGTCTCCTTGTCCTTGAGGAGCTCAAGCACGAGCATCAATCCCCAACCGCGCACGTCGCGCACGGTGGGGTGGGCAAGCAGCGAGTCGCGGTGCGAAAATAACACCTCGCTCTGAGCACGGCAGTTCTCCAGCAGTCGCTCGTCGCGAATGATGTTGATCAACTCACACCCTGCCGCGCACGCTAGGGGGTGTCCGCCGTTGGTGAAGCCGTGCACGAAATACGCGCCCTCCTCAAATGGTTGGTTGATCGAGGCCGACACGGCGACAGCGCCAAACGGCACATAAGAACTCGAGATGCCCTTTGCCAACGTCATGATGTCGGGCAGCACACCGAACTGCTCCATGGCGAACCAGGTTCCAGTACGACCGAATCCGGTCACCACCTCATCCGCGATCAACAGCACATCGTAGCGGTCACAGATTTCCCGAATCTTCTCCCAGTAAGTCTTGGGCGGCACCACGGCATAGTCGGGTCCGCAACCATGCGGTGTGGCCAGAAACGCAGCGACGGTCTGCGGACCTTCGTAGTGAATGGCGGTCTCCAGCGCCTGGGCACATACCACACCCCACTCGTCCCGGCTCGTACCTTCCGGTCGATCAAAATCGGAGTACTGGCGGATGTGCGGCCACTTGGGCAGCATCGGCACGAAGTGGGCGTGCGATCCGGGACTGCCCGAAGCGCCCAGCGTCGCGAGGGTCATCCCGTGATAGCTGTCGTGGTGGCTGATGATCTTGTATTTCTCTGCATGACCTCGATTGATCTGCGCCTGCCGCGCGATCTTGAAGGCTGTCTCTACCGCTTCTGAGCCGCCGGACACGAGATAGGCGTGGTCGAGATCGCCCGGTGTGATCTCCGCGAGCATCCTGCAGAACTCGGCGCGCAGCGGATCGGCCATCACAGGGTGCGTGTAGGCGTACTTGTCGAGCTGAGCGGCAATCGCCTGCTTCATGCGTGGGTGGTTGTGCGGCAGGTTGACCGAGAATGGCCCGCCTGAAGCATCGATGTACTGCTTGCCGTTGTCATCGTACAGATAGATGCCCTCAGCGCGCGCGATCGGCACGCTCATCGGGTGATACGAGAAAACGTGCCTCCACTCGTCATGCGGCTGCAGTGAGTCAGGAAGGTTGTGGCCCAGAGATGTCATATCGTCCCCCTGTGTGGTGTGCTCTGGCGTGCCTGTGATCACCCAGCATGTTTTGATCCTACTATCCTCCCATAGCGCCCCAGTTAGCAACTGCGCACAAGACGGGGTTATCTGGTGTCTCACCTCTGAGGAGCCGGCTCACGACCCCTTACTTTCAGTTCAGTTGGCGTCGCCGTTTCCCGGGTTCAGGCTATCCACTATCCAGTTTGGCGCGTAAAGACCATAACCGGCTCGAATGATTCTTAGTCTTTGCAGCGTAGCGATCACTCCGATTGATCCGAGAAACTCTCCCACCGCCCCCAATTCCATAGTGGACATGATTCTCTCTCACTAAGTGCCCTGTTCCAAAAATATGATGACATCTGCGTTCCCCCAATGCTCCTCTGGCCCACACGCCGCACATCGGCTACCCTGCCCGCCCCCTGTTCAAGACCTGAACCGTGCGAGAAGATCGACGTCCGTACATCGCCAAACGTGCCTACCTGGCGCTTGAACGCGCCTATACGCGACGCTTTGTAGCACCTCAATTCGACCAATTTGATCCGGACTTTTCCATCGTCATGCGGCCCTGGTACCTGACGGTACATGGGCACAACATCTCAGCCGGCAAGAGCCTGCATGTGATCACCGCCAAGGACCGGCGCGTGGGGCTCACAACCTGGGGCGAAGGCGGGCATGGGGGGCGCATCAAACTGGGCGACTACGTGCTGCTCTGCCCAGGTGTTCGAGTCGATTCGGCAAGCAGAGTCGTGGTCGGAAACAACACCATGCTCGCGGCGGGCGCCTATCTCACCGATGCGGACTGGCACGACATCTACGACCGCACTCGGTCGATAGGCAACACCGCTCCCATAGTACTCGAAGACAACGTCTGGATCGGCGACGGTGCGACGGTGTGCAAGGGAGTGACGATCGGAGAAAACACCGTGATCGGTACGCGCTCCGTCGTGACGCACGACATGCCCGCCAACGTCATTGCTGCCGGCAATCCGGCACGCGTTATTCGCAAATTGGGTGACCAACCCATACGCACGCGCGAAACCCTGCTCGCGGACGCCCCCAGGCTGGTGCGCGAAACCGACAATCTAAATCGCTACCTGCTGGGCTCCAACACTACAACCGGCTGGCTTCGGACACTTATCAAACCATCGCGCGGCGACTGATCGGGTCATTGCCTCACCACGCGTGTCACGCGTGGTGGTTCGGGTGTGTCATGGCGCACCGGATTGATTTCGATACCGCCCCTGCGCAGAAAACAACCCATCACTGCCAGCTGTGTAGGCGTGCAGCGTTCCTTCACATCGCAGAAGATACGCTCGATCGTCGTCTCGTGAAACGCCTGTTCGTTGCGAAACGAAACCAGATAGGACAGCAACGACGCTCGCTCGATGGCCGGACCTGAATAGTTCAGCCAAACGGTGGCGAAATCCGGCTGTCCCGTCACCGGGCACAGGGAGCGGAATACATGTGTATAGACACTCTCGCTCACCTCGCCCGTCGCTTTATCGCAGCCGAGTAAATCGGGTTGACACTCGTAGTGTTCAATACCGACATCCAGATCATCCAGACAGGTTCCGGAGAGCCAATTAACACCTCGCACCAGTTGATCGATTTCCCGAATGTCCAGCTCGACCTCTGCACCGAAAGCCCGACAGAGATCCACGCGAAGTCTTTGCGACACCTCTGCGACACCGTCGAAACGACTCTGCGCAAAGCTACCGAGGTAGAGCTTCATGGATTTGCTTTCGACGATGTATGCGCAATCACAGGGCGCAACCACGCGTAGCGCCGCCACACGCGGGAGACCGCGCGGGCTCAGCCAGGAGAGCTCATATGCGTTCCAGACGTCCGTGCCCCGAAACGGCAGGGGCCCATGCAGGCCAATGGAGGCGCGCATCTCAGAACGCGTGATCCGCTGCAGCAGATCCGGCGAATAGCTGGACACGTACGACACGCTCCTTCCGAGCACCGGCTTGTCGGTCATTGACTCAGTCTCCGCATAACAGCGCCCACCTTTGGTGTATCGCAACACGCTGTCAACCGCCCCAGCGGCGGAAAAACGAATGCATCCACCTGCCACCCTAGTTTACTCTAGTCGTCGGGGACACGAGGCACGCATTAACAATATGTTGCAGGAAATTCAAATAGTTGCGACCACTTTCTCATCCTATGCATGGGGTCCGTGGTTGCTCGTCCTGCTGCTTGGCGGAGGGCTTTTCTTCCTGGTCTATTCTCGCTTTGCACCATTTCGCCATCTGCGCCATGCCCTGGAGCTGATCGCCGGACGCCACGACGGCACCTCAGCGCCGGGGCAGATCAGTCACTTCCAGGCCCTGTCAGCAGCACTGGCCGGCACGGTGGGTATGGGCAACATCGCGGGCGTTGCGCTCGCCATCTACATCGGCGGACCCGGCGCAATCTTCTGGATGTGGATGACGGCCGTTGTCGGCATGGCCACCAAGTTCTTTACCTGTTCGCTGGCTGTCATGTACCGCGGCAAGGACAGCGAAGGCGTATTGCAAGGCGGGCCTATGTACGTCATTCGCGAGGCGCTCGGGCCGCGATGGCGATTCCTCGCTTATCTGTTCGCCGGATGCGGGCTGATCGGTGCCCTGCCCGCCTTCCAGGCAAACCAACTGGTGCAGATCCTGCGCGATGTGGTGTTCATCGAAAACGGGTGGATGGCGGCCGGTGGCAGCCACCTCTCATTCAATGTCGGGGCCGGTCTGTTGCTGTCACTGATATCCGCCATCGTCATTCTTGGTGGCCTACAGCGCATCGCCGCGGTGGCATCGAAGCTCGTACCCTTCATGGCGGCGCTGTATATGATGACAGCGCTGACGGCGGTCTGCATGCATCTCGATCAGGTGCCGGCCATGCTCGCGCTGATCGTCAGCGATGCTTTCACGGGGGACGCGGCCGCCGGAGGAGCACTGCTCACCGTGATGCTCTACGGCGTACAGCGCGGCGCCTATTCCAATGAAGCCGGAATCGGCACCGAGGCGCTCGCACACGGTGCTGCGCGAACCAGCGAGCCCATACGAGAGGGTCTAGTCGCCATGCTCGGCCCGGTCATCGACACGCTTCTGGTGTGCACCGCAACCGCACTGATGATCCTGGTGTCGGGGGTCTGGCGCTCCGGAGATGCGAATGGCGTCACGCTCACGGCTGCGGCTTTTCAACATCTGCTTGGTACCCCAGGTTTGGTCGTCGTCTTCATCTGTGTACTGTGCTTTGCCACCACGACGATCTTCACGTACTCGTTCTATGGAACCCAATGTGCCAGTTTCATCTGGGGGGTACGGCGCGCACGCCGATATGTCGTCGTTTACCTTGCTTTCATCGTAGTCGCCAGCATCGTCACTCCGCAGACGGCCATCAGTATCATCGACGGTGTCTTCGCCCTGATGGCGATACCGACCATGATCTCGACCCTGCTACTGGCGCCGAGGGTTAAAACGGCGGCCGAGACCTATTTCGCGACGCTTACGGAGCAATGAGCTTGAGCGAGGCACAGCGTACCCTGCTCTCGATACACAGCGACCTGCGTCTGGCTGATCTCGACAAACTCGCCAACGTGATCAGCAGGCAGGGCCGGCGCACACACCTACAGCGCTTGCTCCGCCGAATGGAGGATTCCGTCGACCGCCTTTCCGACCTGATCAGCCAGACGTACTTCAAACATACACTCGGCCGCGAGCGCTGACATGCACCTGAGTCTCACCCACCGTACCCGATTCGACTATGCGCACGTCGTCACGGCGCCACACCAACTGGTGCGGCTCACTCCGCGTTCATTCGACCGCCAGTGGCTGCTTGAGCATTCGTTATCCATCGACCCGATGCCCGACAGCATCGAAGTGCGCCCGGACGCTTTCGGCAACGAGGTACGCGAGATCTTCATCCGGTCGCCACACGATGAATTACATATCGAATCACGAGCTCTGGTGGACGTATTCGACCCGCCAAATATCATGCTCGACCTGCCCCCCCTGGGACGAGGTCGCTTCGGCTTTGAGCCACCCACACACCGCCAATGCCCTCGAAGCATTGCAATTCGCCCTCCCCTCTCCGCATGTGGACATCCAGGGTGCCGTGCAGTTTGTTGCTGAACTGTTCGTTCCCGGTACGCCCGTGCTGCGCGTTGCGTTCAACCTGTCACGTCGGATCCTTCAACAGTTCGACTATCAAGGCGGGATGACCGACGTATTTACACCCGTCCCTCACGTGATGGGCGCCATGCGGGGCGTATGCCAGGATTTCGCCCATGTCGCCATCGCCCGGCTGCGCGCCGCGGGACTTGCCGCACGTTATGTCAGCGGATATCTGGCAACACAACCCACGCGGGGCGCCACGAGATTGACGGGCGCCGACGCATCGCACGCCTGGTTGTCAGTCTGGTGCCCGGAATTCGGCTGGGTTGATTTCAACCCCAAGAACGACGTCATTCCCGGAACCGATCACATCACACTCGGGTGGGGGCGCGACTACTCGGATGTCAGTCCCACCAAGGGATTCATCCACGGCGGCGGTGCTCAGACCCTCGACGTGGCCGTGCAGGTGCTCCCCATTCCCACAACACCTCACACGCAGGAGTCGTCATGACCTACTCGAAACTGACCGGTACCCACGCCGAGTGCAAAGCCGCTACCGAACATACCCGAAGCGCCAATGCGCGGATCGCCGAGGAGTTGCCATTCGAGGATCGGCGGAGCTTCGAATGTGCGCGGCGGGGCTTCATCGCCACTCTCGACCCGCTGGTGATACACCGCGAGGGCGGACGCGCGCCCGCTTACGATCTGTCGGGAGTTGGTTTTCTCGATGGTGGTTCACCGGACACGGTCAATCCGAGTCTCTGGCGCCAGGCACAGCTCAACGCACAGCACACCGGTCTGTTCGAGATCGTGGACGGCATCTGGCAGGTTCGCTCTTTCGATATCGCCAACATGACGCTGGTCCGCGGCGATAGCGGATGGATCGTGATCGACCCTCTGACCAGTGCCGAGGCCTCGGCGGCCGCACTGCGGCTCGCAAATGAGCACCTCGGGATGCGCCCCGTCGTGGCGGTCATCCATACCCACAGCCACGTCGATCATTTCGGCGGCGTTCTGGGTGTCGTGAATGCGGATGACGTCGAGTCCGGCAAAGTACAGGTGATAGCGCCGCAACACTTCGTCGAAGAATCGCTCAGCGAAAATGTGCTGGCCGGTAACGTCATGAGTCGGCGCGCCACCTATATGTACGGCAATCTGCTCGAGCCTTCTCCCACCGGGTTCGTCAGCACGGGGTTGGGCGCTGCGTTGAGCATGGGCACAACCGGGTTTGTGGTTCCCAACGACATCGTGACGAATACCGGCGAGACACGCACGGTAGACGGCGTCGACATCGAATTTCAGATGACCATGGGAACGGAGGCGCCGGCCGAATTCGTGTTCTTCTTTCCAGACTTCAAGGCGCTGTGCATGTCGGAGATCACCTCGCATCACTTGCACAACGTCTATACGCCACGCGGGGCGCAGGTTCGTGACGCGCTTGCGTGGGCAGCGCAGATTCAGGAGTCGATGGACCTCTTCAGCAATCGTCTGGAAGTACAGTTCGCGAGCCATCACTGGCCCATCTGGGGTCGCGAGGAGGCGCTGGAGTATCTCACCAAGCAACGCGATCTCTACAAGTTCATTCACGATCAGACACTGCGTCTCGCCAACCACGGATACACGAAGGAAGAAATCGCTGACCGCATCCGCCTGCCGGATGCGCTGGGGCACGAATTCGCCAATCGGGGCTACTACGGCACGGTCCACCACAATGTACGTGCCGTGTACGTCAAATACCTGGGTTACTTCGACGGCAACCCGTCGCACCTCTATCCGCTACCACCCGTAGAGTCCGGAATCCGCTACGTGGAGTTCATGGGCGGTGCCGATGCGGTGGTGGAGAAAGCGCGCGCGAGCTTCGATGAGGGTGACTACCGCTGGGTCGTGGAAGTGCTCAACCACGTGGTCATGTCGGACGCGGAGCACGTGGAGGCGAGAGCGTTACTCGCAGATACCCTCGAGCAGCTCGGCTACCAGTCCGAATCCGCACCCTGGCGCAACTTCTACCTTTGCGGGGCGTTGGAACTGCGCAACGGCCTGCCCCGGGGGTCGAGCTTTGGTGCTACGGAAGGTATGGCACGCGGCATGCCGATGGAAGCCCTCTTCCAGGCCATGGCAGTGCGTCTGAATGCGGACAAGGCAGACGGTGTGCGCCTCGATCTGAACCTGCACTTCACGGACCTCGATCAGGACTACCTGCTCACCATCGCCAACAGCGTGCTACACGCTTTCCCGGACCGGAGGACGCAGGGCGCCGATGCCAGCCTCACGACGACGGGTGTCGACTTCAAACGCCTGATGCTCGGACTCACGGACGCGATGACGCTGCTGCGTGAAGAGCGTCTCGCCATCGATGGTGATGTGGACGCGCTCGCCAGTCTCGGTGAGATGTTCGACAACTTTACCCGGCGTTTTCCCATCGTCACGCCCCGGCCTGCCGACCCCGATCATAATTGACGGCGCAGGCATCGCGCGGTAACAGCGACGGCCAGGCATACGGCCGCCGCGGTCGTCAATACCGGCGTGCTCAGCTGTAGCGTAGCGGAATCTACGGCGGGCGCGGCCGCGCTCAGTCCGGCAATCAGCAACAAGCCTCTAGCCCACATCTGGAAGCCTTCCCCTACCCCCACCAGAAAGCCCTGCAAGGCGCCGACGATCAACCACACGCCTGCGGCCGCCCGTAACATCGCCAGCGCGATGTCAGCCCCCGTCCCTTCCAGTACCAGAGCCGGTTCCAGTACGAACAGGAACGGGATGAAGTAGATCACACTGCCGAGACGCATCGCGGCAACTCCGGTTTTCAATGGATTGCTACCCGCTATCGTAGATGCCGCGTAGGCACCCAGTGCGACCGGTGGTGTGATGAACGAGAGCATCGCCCAGTACAAAACGAACAGGTGGACCGACATGGCAGGCAGTCCCGCCTCGACCAGCGCCGGGGCGAGAATGATGGCAAGAAATATGTAGGCGGCGGTCACGGTCATGCCGATGCCGAGAACGAAGCTTGTGACGGCGCCCATCACAAGCAGTAGAGCAATCGAGTCACCAGCGATGAAGAGCAGGTCGTTGACCAGCGTTCCACTCAGGCCCGTCACCGACAGCGCGCCCACTATCAGTCCGACACCCGCCAGCACCACGACGAGTTCCACCAGCAGCGCACCGGTCGCGGTCACGAACTCGACCAGTTGACGGCGCCCCCAGCGCATACGGCCCGAGAATTGATTGAGCACGAGCAACGCGGCCGTCGCTATGTAAGGTGCAACGGCCTCACGCTGCAGGTAGAGCAGCAGGAACACCAGCACCGCAAACGCACCCAGGTAGTACCAGCCCTCCTTGATGGTGCGCACAATGGATGGGATATCTTCGTCCGCCAAACCGGCGAGATTCCGGGACGCAGCGTAAGCGTCCACCTGCAGAAACAGGCCGCCAAAGTAGAGCAGCGCCGGTAGCGCCGCCGCCAGCGCCACCTCGAAGTACGGAACCTCGAGAAACGTGGCCATGACGAACGCAGTGGAACCCATGATCGGTGGCAGCAGCACGCCCCCGGTTGACGCGCATGCTTCCACGCCGCCCGCATACTCATCCCCCAACCCAGCTTTTTGCATGGCCGGAATGGTCATCTGTCCGGTCGTGAGTACGTTGGTCACCACACTTCCGCTCATCGACCCCATCAATCCCGAAGAGACGATTGCCACCTTGGCCGGTCCACCCCGCACTCTGCCGAGCAGCGCGAAGGCGAGGTCGAGGAAGAACCGGCCGCCTCCCGTGTGCTGCAACGCGATGCCGAACACGACGAAACCGATGACCAGATTCGCGAACGCCCGAAACGGCAGTCCGAAGATGCTCTCGATACTGAGTGCGTGATACACGGCCGTCTCCTGCCAGGAAGCTGCGAGACCCGTTAGAGGAGCAGGCACCACATCTGCAACGATGGGCAGCAGGGAGAAAATCCCGGCAATGAAGAACAGCGCCCATCCCGCACTGCGGCGAAGCGCTTCCAGCAGCAGTAACCATAGTCCCGCCGACATCCACGTCGCGAGCGCGGGCGCTCCGAATTCCCAGGCCTCGTCCACAATGAGTTCCGCGTTCAGGAAAAAGTAGCCGCACACGCCCACGGTCAGCAAAGCGAACGACGCATCCAGCCACCGATTGCGTGGATAAAGCAGAAAAGCGGGAGGCAGCAGAACGCCCAACAGCGCGAAGAAGTAGTGTGTCTCCAGCCGAATCCAGGCAGCCAGCCACTGCTTACCCGTCAGCGCCAGCACGTCCATCGCGAGCACGAGCGCCACCACAGCGGCGATCGCAACGAGGATGCGAACTGAGTTCTCGTGTGTCAGCGCCAAACCGGATCCATGCCCGCGGCCTCGAGTGCCTCCACCCTTTTCGCCCGCCATGCGCGCTCAAATATATCGCCCTCGCTGTGGTTGATCGCCACGAAGGCATCCCAGGTTTGCTTCAGTATCAGTTGGCGATGCAGCAGCCGTTCATTGTGCGCCTGGTCCGCATCGCTCCAGGCGTCGAGTTCTCGCAGCAATCGCACTGCTCCCTCGTGCCAGGGTACGACCCACTGTCTGACCTGACGCTCCACGGCCCAGCCGATCGCACCGGGATCCGCATTCTTGTACTCATCATAGTGCTTCACGATCGCCGCAGCCGTAGCGTACACCAGATCGGCAGGGGTACGGTCGAGTCCAATCAACAGAGGATAGGGGTAGGTCCCGCCCTCGTGGGGCACTGCTTTGCTGATGCCGGCACCACGGGTACCAACGTGCTGGGTCATGTATGGCGCGAGCTCGCGCAGACGCGCCCAGCAACCTTCGTCCTCATGCCGTAGCGGTGGCCAGAAGATGCCCCTGGGAGATGCTTCGAGCTTTCGCGTCGGACCACTCACCGTCGTGGCGTACGCCGCGTCTACCTGGTCGTTGACCACGCCGTTCCACATTGCGTTGTAACCGGGGAAGTCGACACGTTTCACGTCGTCCCATGTCAGTCCTGCGCAGGCGAGCATGGCCTCGGTAGACACGTTCAGCGCGGGCGCCCCGCGCACCCAGGGCACACGCCTGCCTCGAAGTCCGGCAAGGGTCGTGACCCCCGTATCAGCCGCCACCGCGAGTGATTGGTTGCTGTCTCCATTCGATGTGAACACCAGCCGCAAAGGAAGAGGACCCCACGCACGGCGCGCAAACTGAAACACACCCTCCTGCGCGAAATAGGTCGCAACACCATTGGCGGACAGTTGCACCCTGCCCTTCACCAGCGGCATCAGGCGGGAGACATCGTTCTTAGCGGGCAGCACACGCAGCGTGACGCCGTAGTTCTGTTTCAGAACCTTACCGATGGCAACGGCCTGGTTATAGCCCGTGGTGCCGAGATTGTAGGCACTCCAAGCCATCATTCTCGGCAGCTGGCCCTGAACGGCGTTACCCAGCTCCGTAACCAGCAGCGCGGCGACCAGCATCATCGTGGCCAACAGTCTTTGCATGCGTTCCCCTGAACGGGTTTGGGATGGTCGCATTCTATCAGGGCGCCGCGCGGGACAACGCATGTGGCGTAAAGGCTGCCATTCGGCTCTCAACCATGGCAGTCTTGAAACAAGGGCGCTTCCAGGAGAAAACCATCGAAATGATCGCCAACACCCATGCCGGCCCAGTCAGAGGCCGGGAAAAAGACGGCGTAGCGCTGTTCGCCGGTATTCCTTATGCCGCTCCGCCGTTGGACGATCTGCGTTTCGTCGGCCCGCAGCCCCTCGGGTCGTGGAGCGAACCGAGGGATGCCCGTAAATTCGGGCCTGCAGCACCCCAGATCGCCAGTGGCGGGATGACCGATGCCGTCACACCGCGTTGGTCGGAAGACTGCCTCACACTCAACATCGCCACAGCCGCACTCACTGGCAGCCGGCCGGTACTGTTCTGGATTCATGGCGGTGGTTATCGCACTGGCCAGGGTGCGATTCCCTGGTACAACGGAGCGCGTTTCGCTGCGAACGGCGACATCGTCGTGGTGAGTATCAACTACCGCCTGGGTGCACTCGGATTCACGGACCTGTCACGCTTCGGCGAGCGATATGCCACCTCCGGAGTCAATGGCACGCTCGATCAGATTGCTGCGCTGATGTGGGTACGAGACAACATCGCCGGATTCGGCGGTGATCCGAAACGCGTCACGATCGCGGGTGAATCCGCCGGGGGTTTCAGCGTCGCCACCCTACTCGGCAGCCCGCGGGCACAAGGTCTGTTTCGCGCCGCCATTCCACAAAGCGGCGCCGCTCACCACACCCTTCCCCCGGAAGCCGGTCAGCGTGTGACGGATTGTTTTCTGGACAGGCTCGACGCCACGAGCATCGAAGAACTCCTCGTCCTTCCGGTCGAGGAGATACTCGATGCCCAGCTCGCCGTGATCAGTGATCTGGAAACGGGCGCGGGATTCGACGGTACTTCCGGCCTGCATGTATCTCCTTTCTACCCAATCACCGGAAACGATGTATTGCCCGAATCGCCGCTGACCGCCATCAGTGCAGGAATGGGCAGCGACATCCCGGTTCTGACCGGTTCCAACCTACACGAGACAACATTGTGGGGCTACGGCGAAGTCGACGAGGCCAAACTCACGCGGATGGCAAACGATTTGGGGGCGGCGAACGTCCTTGGCAGCTACCGCATTCAGCACCCGGAGGCCGCAGCGCAAGATCTGGCCATCGCGATCACCACTGACCACATGTTTCGCATCCCGGCCATTCGACTGGCCGAAGCACGTGAGCCCCACGGCGGCAATACCTGGATGTATCTGTTCTGCTGGCAGTCACGTGCATTCGACGGCCATCTCAAGGCGACCCACGCACTGGAGATCCCGTTTGCCTTCGACAACCTCGACAAGGCCGGCGTGGACGCATTCCTCGGTCCGGGCGATATCCCACAAGGTGTAGCGGACACCATGCATCAGGCGTGGACCCGCTTCATCCGTGATCAGGATCCGGGCTGGGCCGCCTACACGAGTGCCACGCGCACGACCATGCGTTTCGATACCGAGTCGAGGCTCGTGAACGACCCCGGTGCCGCGGAACGCCGGGCGTGGGAAGGCTTGCGCTGACCGCGCGGCGGTGCGCAACCGCGCTCACGGTGTGAGGATGCGAACGCCGTTCAGGAGATGCGGCGGGCGCCGGCCAGGCCTACGACCCAGCAAACCGCGATAGGCAACGCTACCGCCGCGAATGGCGCCAGACCGTAGACCACCGACATCGGCGCAAACAGGTCCTGCAGGTATTTGAAACCGAGCCCCACCATGATACCGGTCACCATTCGCGCGCCGATGCCGACCTCCCGTAACGCCCCGACGGTGAAGATCACCGCGAGCAACGCAAGGCCGAATATGCTCAATGGCTGAAGTACTTTGGACCAGAACGCCAGGCGATAGTCGATATCACCAAGACCCTGCGAGCGCGCATAGTCGATCTGTCGAGTGAGTTCACCGACGGACATTTTGGCCGGATCAACGAAAACCTGGCTTTCGATGAACTCGGGCGTGGAGTCGTTCTCCCATACCCCATCGCGGCGACGCTCGACCGTTATTTCACCATCCTGCCATCTCGTGATGGTGAGGTCCTCAAGACGCCACCCGCCCCCATCCTGTGAATCGAACCAGGCGCGTCTGGATGCAACGATCTCCCTCAACTGGCGATGCTCGTCCAGCCAGTACTGCGTGACGCCCGCGAGGTTGCCACTGTCGTCGATGGCGTCGATCTTGATGAATAGCTCGTCATCGCGAAACCAGTGCCCACCCATCACGTTCAGTGCGCCGTCTTCACCGTGAATAGTCAGCACCTTGCGCACTTCTGCCTGCCTCTCTCCGATCGGTGCGATTACCTCGGATACCAGATAACTCGACAGGATCCACAAGGTGAGTGGCATCAACAGGGATGCAAACAGGCGTGCGGCGGACATACCCGCCGCGCGCATCACCGTGATTTCGTTCTGGGTAGAGAGCGTGCCCATACCAATCAACACACCCAAAAACAGGCTGTACGGCAGAATCTCCAGAAATCGTCGAGGCAACGTCAGCAAAACGTACAGCATGGCATCCCACGCGGTGTATCCGGCATGGTGTTCCTGCAGTTCCTCGATGTAGGCGAAAATCGACAACAAACTCAGCATGGCGAGCAGCACCACTATGATGGCTGCACTGGTCGTACGCGCGATGTGACGGTCGAGTATGGAGATCACGAAAAACACGACTACTGTGAACGGGCGGGCGACATCGTAACAAACTACAATCGGTACTTTCACGGGATAAAAAGGTAGTCGGGGCGTGGTACCCAGCCAGGGGCAGATCTGCGGTGTGATTCTTTGCGGGGGACGAGGCAGCAGGGTCGACGGTTGTGACAAGCCGTTGCTGGCCTGGCGCGATGCGCCGATGGTGGACCACATACAACGGGCGCTGTCACCGCAGGTAGCCCAAATACTGATCAGCGCGAACAGAAGCCTGGAACGCTACGCAGAATACGGTACGACCATCGCCGATCACCTGACCGGATACCAGGGGCCCCTGGCCGGGGTTCATGCTGCGTTGCACTCATGCACTCTGCCGTACCTGTTCGTCTGCCCCGGCGATTCACCGATGTTATCCGGCGATATCGTCCAACGCCTCGCGCGCGGCATCGGAGATCGCGTTGCTTGCATCGCACACGACGGTGAACGAGCACAGAACCTCCACGCACTGCTCGAAACAGCGCGGGCAAGCGCATTGCTCGAAACCTATCTCGCGCAAGGGAAACGCAGCGCGTACGGATTCTGGTCACGAAATGCCGCACTCGTGGATTGCAGCGATATCACTGCCAGTTTCCGCGATTTCGACCAGTTCGCCGATTTCAGCAAATAGAGCACAGAACTTGAACAAGACAATTCAGGCTTTCGACAAATCCGCCATCCACAGCGGCAACCACGCATTCAGTTTCGATCACGAGCACATCGCGGCCGAGACCGAGACTGTGCTCCAGCGTATGACCCTGGAGCAGAAGATCAACGAGATCCGCGGCCGCCAGGCACAGCCCGTCGAAGGCCTCTACTACGCAGGCGGTGACGACGACCTGGGGTTAGAACCGTGGAAAATGGTCGATGGTCCGCGTGGTGCGCGCACCGGGACCGCCACGGCGTTTCCCGTGGCCATTGCCAGGGCCGCCACTTTCGACGTCGATCTGGAGCGCCGGGTGGGACTCGCCATCGGCACGGAGGTGGCCGCCAAGGGTGGCAACGTCGTGCTGGCCCCTACCATCAACCTGCTGCGGCATCCGGGGTGGGGGCGTGCTCAGGAAACCTACTCCGAGGATCCACATCATACCGGCGCGATGGGATCCGCCTTCATCAGTGGCGTTCAAAACCGGGTACTGGCAAGCCCCAAACACTTCGCGCTGAACAACCTCGAGAACAGGCGTTTCGAAACCAGTGCCGATATCGACCAACGCACCCTGCACGAGGTGTATCTGCCACACTTCAAACGCTGTGTGGTGGAAGCGCGCGCCGCCTCCATCATGACCGCCTACAATCGGGTCAACGGGACCTACTGCTCAGAGCACGACGAACTGCTACACGACATTCTACGAGAAACGTGGGGATTTCGCGGCTTCGTCGAGTCCGACTGGTTTCTTGGCACGCGCTCCACCGCACAGGCTCTGACCGCGGGTCTCGACATCGAAATGCCGGTCGCCTACCGTTACTCAGACCAGAACATCGCGGCCGCGCTCGAGGCAGGCGAACTGAGCGAGGAGACGATCACGGAAAGGGCGTACAGCTCGATCTACCAGAAACTCGCCTGGCAACTGCGCGAGGACAGCGTTGCGGGCATCCCCCGCCCCACGCCTGCTGTCGTGGAGTGCAACGCACACGTCGCGCTCGCCCGCGAGGCCGCGGAGAAGTCAATCGTGTTGCTGGAAAACCGCGACGATACCCTGCCTCTGCGACGCACCGGAATGCAGATCGCCGTCACCGGCAAGCTAGCCGACACCATCAACCTCGGCGACCGCGGCAGCAGCATGGTGACTCCGACAGAAACAGTGACCGCATGGCAGGGTATCCGGCTGGCCGCGGGAGGTGCGAATGTCACGCTGCTGGACGAGGGCGTCGAAGCGCAGAATTATGCGGATTACGACGTCGTGTTGATCGTCGCCGGCCTCACTTACCGGGAAGAAGGTGAATTCATTCCTACCGCGCAACAAGATGCGGAACGTGGTGAACTCGCCCGCGGGGGCGACCGGGAAGATCTCCGCCTGCCCCGTGATCAGGCCGAGTTCATCCGCCAGGTAGCCGCCGATGCGCGTAAAACCGTGGTCGTACTGCAGGGCGGATCCGCGATCGTGGTGGACGAGTGGATCGATGACGTGGACGCGCTGCTCATGAGCTGGTATCCCGGGCAACAAGGCGGTCACGCTCTAGCGGCAATCCTGTTTGGTGATACCTGCCCCTCGGGACGATTGCCGGTCTCCATACCCAAACACATGGATCACCTACCACCATGGGACGTGCAAGCACTCAATATCCGCCACGACCTGCTGCACGGTTACCGCTGGCTCACGCACCACGGACACACGCCCGCGTACGCGTTCGGTCACGGCCTGAGCTACACCTGCTTTGAGCTGTCCGGCCTGGAGGTCGAGCGCACTTCCGAGAGCATTCTGTGCCGCCTGAACGTACAAAACACCGGTTCACGCACAGGAGCGACGGTGGTCCAGCTATACGTCTCCTGCCCCGACTCCCGCGTGTTCCGCCCGCCGTTGGAGTTGAAAGGATTCGCACGCGTCGACCTCGAAGCCGAGGTGAGCGCGACGGTTGTGTTCGAACTCAGTGAGGAGGATCTCTCATACTTCGACGCCAGTGTTTCCGACTGGGTACTGGAAGCCTGTACCTATCGGTTCCAGGCAGGCGACAATTCTGCCAGCCTGCCGCTCCGAGCAGAATGGCAGCCCTGAACGCAATGGTCACAACTGGTAACATCACCACCCAACAGACACCGGGCTTCCGCCGAGTATGAGCAACTTACAACTAACTATGCTTATCGGGGCGCTTATCTGCATCCCTGCGCACGCACATGAACTCGAGCGCATGACAGATGGTAAACCCAACCTGAACGGCGTGTGGCAGGTTATGAATTCGGCCAACTACGACTTGCTGGCGCATGCGTCCAGTTCGGCGCTCGCCACCATGCCCGGACCCTACGGAACAGTACCGGCGGCGGAAGTGCTAGCGCTCGGCGCCGTGGGCGCGGTGCCCGGTGGGGCGAGTGTGGTGGACGGCAACGAGATTCCGTACCAGCCGGGAGCACGTGACCGACAGCAGGAAAACAAGGCTAATTGGCTGCAACGAGATCCGGAGATCAAGTGTTACCTTCCCGGCGTTCCACGCGCCACTTACCTGCCGCATCCTTTCCAGATTTTCCACAGTGACAACTCACTGTTCTTTGCCTACGCCTTCGCGGGAGCCACGCGCAACATCTACCTCGAGGATCCCGGTGAAGCGCCAGCGGACTCCTGGATGGGCCAATCGTACGGATGGTGGGAAGACGATACGCTGGTCGTCGAGGTCACCTCGCAGAACGACCGTACCTGGTTCGATCGCAGCGGCAACTACCATAGCGATGCACTGAAGGTAACGGAGCGCTACACGCCGAAGGGACCCAACGTTCTGCTCTACGAAGCGACTATCGAAGACGCCAGCGTCTATACACGTCCCTGGACCATCCGTATGCCGTTGTATCGTCGGGTGGGTGCAGACGCCGAGTTGTATCAATTCAAGTGCATGGAGTTCGTGGAAGAGTTGATGTACGGGCACCTGCGCAAGGAGCCACTACGGGAATTCGAGGACGACTGAGCGCGCGGGATGAATCTCATTCAACACATTCAACGCAGGGGAGTGGAACAATGCAACGAGCCCTGATCACGACGCTGCTACTGAGCAGCGCGGCCGTTTCGCTGGCTGCCCAATGGAGCGTGCCGCACAATTCATTCGGCCAGCCCGATCTCGAGGGCGTGTGGACAAATGCCACCGTCACCACACTGGAACGCCCTTCACAGTTCGAGACCCTGATCCTCGACGCCGACACGGCGCGCACCTGGGAGAACCAGACCAATGGCCTGTTCGAGAGCATCGACGATGTCCCGGATGGGGAACTGAAGGCGGGCGACAACGTCGGCGGGTACAACTCCTTCTGGATGGACCCCGGCACGCAACTCATGCGTGTTGACGGTGAATACCGCAGCTCTCTGCTGGTCGAGCCACAAGACGGCAAGCTGCCCATGCGCGTCGGCGCACGCGCCAAGCTGTTCGCCTTTCTCGCTCGCGTGAATGGTGCCTTCGACGGCCCCGAACAGCGTCCCCTGGGAGAGCGTTGCATCGTCGGTTTCGGTTCGACCGGCGGCCCGCCGATGCTACCCGTGCTGTACAACAATCACTACCAATTCGTTCAGGCGCCAGGACATATATTGATCCTGGTGGAGATGAACCATGATGCACGCGTCATACGCCTGGACGCAGAACACCTGCCTGCCGACGTACGGCCCTGGATGGGTGACTCTATCGGATACTGGGACGGCGATACGCTGGTCGTTGAAACCAGCAACTTTCATCCGGGCCAGAGCTTTCGCGCCGCCATCAAACACCAGTTCTTCGTTACACCCGAGGTGATGGTGACCGAACGCTTCACAAGGATCGCCGAGGATGCCTTGCTCTACCAGTTCGAGGTGGACGATCCCGGCGCGTACACTCAAACCTGGCGTGGAGAGATGACTCTGCGCGCGGCTGAGGGTCCGATCTTTGAGTACGCCTGCCACGAAGGCAACTACGCCATGCCCGGAATCCTAGCCGGTGCACGCCGCGACGAGGCCATCGCGGCGGGAGAAGTGCCGACCGCCGGAGGCGGATAGAGGCCATTTCCTGACACACAGACACATGCAGTTGGAGAAGATCATCATGCGTAAGCTGAAACGGACACCTAAACCTATCGCCATTCTCGCCGGTGGTGTGGCAGCGCTCCTGTTAATGCCGGTAGCCCAGGCACACCATGCCTTCACAGCCGAATTCGACGCCGAATCCCCGGTACTGCTTACCGGGAAAGTGACTCGAGTGGAATGGGTGAACCCTCACGCCTGGGTACACCTCGCCGTCCAGAACGAAGACCACTCCACCACGGACTGGATGGTCGAAGGCGGTACGCCCAACACCCTGTTTCGTACCGGGATCACGAAGAAGTCGCTCGCCGCCGGCACGGAAATCGTCGTGCGCGGGTACCAGAGCAAGGATCACGCCTGCGAGCCCGCGTGTAAGGCGAACGGACGCGATGTAACTTTTCCGGACGGCAGCAAGCTGTTCATGGGCTCTTCCGGCACCGGGGCGCCGGAAGATGGCGCCGATCCAAGCACACACCGTTGATCCACGAAACCGACGATGACCAAACGGCATTGAACGGGAGGCAACGGTTTGCTCAATGAATGGTTGCTGACTCTGGCACGATGGCTGGACGGCTTCTCGTGGAGCACCGAGCTGCACGAGTCGCTATACATGTACGCATGGATCGAATCCACCCATGTGCTGACCCTGATGCTGTTTCTCGGCATGCTGTTCATCATCGACCTTCGCATGCTCGGCGTCACCTTTACCAGCGTACCCGCTACCACCATCGCCGAACGCCTCGACAGGCCCATGATGATCGGCTTCGTTGTCATGGTGATTACCGGATTCATCCTCTATTTCGCGATTCCGGTACGCTCGACCCAGAGCATCTGGTTTCGCATCAAGGTCTTTCTGCTGATTGCCGCCGGTATCAACGCATTGCTGTTTCGAAACAAAATGAGAAACCCCACCGGGAGCTGGGACCTCGACCCCAAACCGCCCAAACACATCAGGACCGGAGCAGCGTTATCGCTGACTCTCTGGGCGGCCGTCGTCATCACTGGCCGCACCATCGCCTACGACTGGTACGACTGCAACAAAGAACTGCCGTATTTCATGTATTGGGCAGCCGGTTGCGTAGATGAAATGGCCGCACTCGACCTGCAAGCATCCCTGCAGTAGGAAGACGTTCATGGATTTGTTACCGCTATTTGAATGGATCGACACATCCATGCTCGCCGACATCTCGAAAGCTTATGGCGGTGTGTTTGCAGTCGTGCAGATGTTCCACCTTCTCTCACTCGCGTTGCTCGGCGGCGCGGTGCTGGTGGGTGATTTGCGCCTGCTCGGCGTAATGATGCGCGACATCCCGTCCGAGATCGTCGTCAGGAACACTTTGAAGCTGTTCAACGTAGCATTAATCGTGGTGCTCGCGAGCGGTATTTTCATGATGAGTGCCGTGGCCATCAAGCTGTACTACAACGAGATGTTCTGGGTCAAGATGACGAGCCTCGGACTCGGAATACTGTTTGTGTACGCTGTGCGCCGCCCGCTGCTTCTCAGCTATGACCACAACACCATCTCTGCCCTGGTACTCAAGTCCATGGCGGTGACATCCATGGTGTTGTGGTTCACCGTTGCGGCCTCGGGTCGCTGGATCGGTTTTTCCTGATGGCCGTCGTTACACGGGGGTTTCAAAGTGAGTAAGAACCTACTCGAAAAAACCACGCTGGTGTTTGCGGCTGTCGTCGTACTGTCCGCAACCTGGTTCTGGATCGCACAGATCCAAGCGGCCAGAGAACTGCTGCGCATGGCTTATGGTTGAAACGCAGCGTGCAGAATGCTTCGTACTGCACAAGCGCGCCTGAAGGGCTTCCCTGGACACCGTCGGCCACACGGGGTTCGTCGCCACAAGCCAAAGCTCAGGGTTCGGGGAAGTCGCCGTACTCTAACTTGTCCCCATCCCGGAACTCGAAAGCGCGCTGGTAGAATCCAGCAGTGGTCAGGCGCACCTCGACGGTTTCCTGGCCGCGGTTCTCCCAGAACCATCCGTGTATACCGTTGAAGGTTGCCGTGTAGCTACCCGCCACGTTCTCATCCCGCCGCAGATCGAAAGTCTCTGCGTAGCCCGGCGGTCCGATGGCGGGCTCTGCATGTAGATCCGACACGACCTCTCCATCCGCGTGCCACTCGAAGACGAGCGTCGCGTCGCGCGCGAGTTGGTATTTGTATTCCACTGACTGGAAGGGTTCCAGCACGAACGCGACCGCGTCGACACGATAGCCTGGAGGCTGGTCGATAAGCGGCGAGGTTGTGTCCTCGCCCATGTACACGAGTCCAAACAGTTCTCCCGTACCGAGCGGATCCAATCCGTACTCGGCGGGCCATACCACCGCAACCACGATCAGCATTCCCGCACCAAGAGCCGAAACAACGGTGAGCCATGGGCGTTTCAGCCTGAGTGGGTCTTCCTTCGCCACCATAGTGCCTGCCGGTTATTCGGCCGCCTGCGGCGCGTTGGTCCAGTAGAGCTGGTGACACGCCACACACACGCTGTACAGACGCGCACCCGCCTGAAACAGCGCCTCTTCATCCTGATTGGCCGCGGCTTCCATGGCCACCTTGCCGGCTGCCACGAGCCCCTTCGAGAATTCCACCCAGTCGCCCTGATCCGGTGCATAAGTAGGCATCATCAACGTGTTGCCCGACTCGGCGACGACTGTCGCCTGTTGCTGCACGACGAGCCAGCCCTCGTCGGTCGTCGGCGCGAGGCGCTCCTCACCGGCCTCCGTCATGATGGAACCGGCCGAATCCCACAGCACATCCGAGGCAGGTTCCAGTACCTGCCGCATCAGACCGGCGACGTCAGTGACCGACTGGTAGGGCTCCTCGGGTGGAGGCGGTTGCTCGCACCCTGCAAGCATTGCGGCGATGACGACGAACATGATCCCATTGAAATGAATGTCCACACACTTTCCATGGATTGGGGCGCAGCAAGACTAAACCAAGCCACGGGCAAACGCACCCGGCCGGAGTATCCGTCAGCAATCCCTGTTAGCATCGGCGCTCGTTTTTTGTGCGGAGTCAGACCTTGCGGCGTACACTCATTGCACCCATCCTGCATGCGCTCATCGCCTCGTTTGTGCTTTCTTCTGTCGCGTGGGCAGCGTCCGCGGGATGGCCGTCCTATGGGGCAACGCCGGGCGGCACCCACTTCTCCCCGGCGGATCAGATCAATGCCGGGAACGTCGGTGACCTCGAACAGGTCTGGATACACAACTCGGGAGACATGCGCCACCGGGACTTCGAAAAAGGTGTGTTCTCGCAGAGCGCCCTGCAGGTCACGCCGATCCTGATAGATGAGACGCTCTACTACTGCTCGCCGTTCAACATGGTATTCGCACTGGACGCCGCAACCGGTGAGGAGAAGTGGCGCTACGACCCGAAGGTGGACAAGTTCGCCGACTTCCTCCCGAACTGCCGCGGCGTGAGCAGCTGGAAATCAGGTAAGGAAGGGGGTTGTGAACACCGCATCATCGAAGGCACGCTCGATGCTCGTCTGATCGCTCTGGATGCAGCAACGGGTGAACCCTGCACCGATTTCGGCGACGGGGGCCAGGTGGACGTCACTCACGGACTCTCCGAGCACCAGCCATACGAATACGCCATTACCTCACCGCCCGCAATTCTCGGCGACACCGTCATCACGGGAGCCATGGTTCTGGATAACTCCCGTGTCGGTGTCCCAAGCGGTGTCGTGCGCGCCTACGATGTGCGCACCGGCGCGTTCCGCTGGGCCTGGAATCCGGTTCCGCCGGAACTCGAACAGCTCAACGAGGACGGCACATATCGCAGCGGCACGACCAACGTCTGGTCGCTGCTCTCCCTCGATGAGCAACGTAATCTGGTGTTTGCCCCGACCGGCAACACGTCTCCCGATTTCTACGGTGGTCATCGCA
>DCWG01000066.1:0-18178 GCA_002327525.1 Gammaproteobacteria bacterium UBA2168
GTGATCGTCGAGACCTCTCAGGGATGCGGAAGCGGCGGCTGCGCCGAAAGAGCCGAGAGTTCCCGTTGCGTGCCAACCGACTGCATAGTGACTGGGGCCTGCATACCGGCCGAGAATACACTCGGTGTCGATTCCCGCAGACAGGGCGGCCAGCAGTCGGGCGCCGGTTGCCCGGCCGGACTCTCGCAGTTGCTCCGCCAGCGCGAGCACGGCGGGCGCCACCGGTACGGTAGGGTGTCCGGACATGGCACTGTGGACGTCATCGTAGTCGTGGGCGTGACCTGCAGCGCCGTTGATGAGGGCGGCTTGTGCAGCGCTCAGACGCTCGCCGCGGCCGATGAGCGAATGCGTCCCGCTGGCGCCGTCTTCCATTGCCTCATCGACCAGGATTCCAGCCAGTGGTTCGTGTGCACCGGCCACCGTCACGCCTATGTAGTCCAGCAGCGCCTGTTTGGACGCCTCGCGCGCCTCGGCTGGAATGTCTTGATAGTTCGTCGCGGCCACGCGTCGGGCCAGATCGAGAGTGGCGCTCATATTATTTGTCTCCCTGGCTTGTCGCCCTTAACGTAGCCGGAATCCGGGACCTTTGCAAAATCGAAGGCGTTTGTTTCGAACTGGACGAGAAAGTGCGATCGGGTCACTGTTTTTTGGCGCGCGTGCACCGTCATTCTGATCAAGATTGATGCCTATCCAATCGTGCGCCGAAACGGAGATCGACGTGAACTCGAGTGCCCAAATCGCTACCGTTACACCCAAACGCCTAGTCGTGCTCATCCCCACTCACTGGGAGGCGGTGATGGGCGGCGCTCAGTATCAGGCGCAGCTCATGATGGAGGAACTCATTCGCGAAGGGGGGTATGAGATCTACTACCTGGCACGTCGCGTCGATCCGGATTTCGTGCCGACCGGCTATGAAATTCGCCGCATAGGCCGTTTGCAGGGTGATAACTTCTTCATGGATGCACGGGGTCTGCTTGCAGCGCTCAACGAGATCCAACCAGACACTATCTATCACCAGGTGGGATGCGCCTGGACTGGAGTTGCGGCGTGGTATGCGCATCGCCACGACTGTCGTTTCGTGTGGCACATCGCTAGCGACATGGACCTTAAGCCGTGGAATCACGGCTGGCTGCGGCGCCTTTCTGCGTCGTTTCTGGACAAGAAACTGCTGGAGTATGGGCTACGCCACGCCGATTGCGTGATGGCGCAAACCGAGTACCAGGTGCGTCTGCTGAAGCAGAACTATGGCCGTGACGCAGACCGCATCGTACGCAATTTTCATCCACAGCCGGTAGAACCAATAGACAAGTCGGGTCCGGTCAGGGTGCTGTGGATCGCGAATCTCAAACCCATCAAGCAACCGCAGATCTTCTTCGATCTGGCGCGGGACCTGGCACACCTCGATGTACGCTTCGTGGTCATGGGTAAGATTTTTGTTGGGGAACAGGACATGCGTGCGCGCATGGATGCCCTCGACAACCTTGATTATCTCGGAGAGCGTACGCAGGAGGAGGTCAACCAACTCCTGGCGAATGCCCACCTGTTGGTCAACAAGAGCATGCTGGAAGGATTTTCGAACACCTTCATTCAGGCATGGATGCGAAGGGTGCCGGTGTTGTCGCTGAGCGTGGACCCGGACCGGTTGCTCAACGAGCGCGGTCTGGGATGGTGCGCGGATGGCGTCTACGATTCGCTGGTCACCACCGTAGGGCAATATGCGACAGACACGCAGTTGCGTCAAAGGGCCGGCGAGGCGGCCGAGCGGTATGCACTGGAGCATCACTGTTTAAGGAATATCGACGAGATGGCGGCACTTTTCTAACGGCGTTCTGGCCGATGCACTCAAAAGGCAGACGAACATGGAACGGATCTACTGCTCGCAGGCGGCACAGGGTGAAACCCTGTCGGGTACCGCGGACCAGGTCGACGTCTGGTTGATGCTGGAATACCGCCCATCCTGGGGAGCCAGGGTGGTGGATGACAACGATCTTTCCGAGGATGTGAGGCGATGGCTGTCGGAACAGGTGGGTCGACTGCGTGACAGGGGATTGGTGGTTCGCCCGCAATTCATTCGCCAACCGGAGATCGACCGGTCGGACACGCGCCTGTTACTTGGTTTCGATGACACCCTGACCATGGTGTCGTGCGAAGGGTACCGCGATCTGCTGGACCTGCACCTTTGCGATGTGCTCGACGAGGGTGCCACGCAGGTGCTCACGGAACCAAACTACTTCGTCTGCACGAATGGTCAGCGAGACCTGTGCTGCGCGCGTTTCGGCTTGCCGGCGTATGCTGCCCTGAGAGAGATTGCGGGTGAGCGCGCGTGGCAGACGACGCACCTGGGCGGTCATCGGTTTGCTCCCAACGTGTTGGTGCTACCCCAGGGCGTGATGTACGGCAGGGTTACCGCGGAGAGTGTAGATACGTTTGCCAGCCTCATCGAAGGGGGTGAGCTGGCGTTCGATCAGCTGCGCGGCCGTACCCGATACCCCAGAGCCGTACAGGCTGCGGAGGCCGCAATCGGGCAGAATGGATTGCGGCTGTTGCACGTCCAACAGGGCAAGCGTACACAGCGTGTGACATTCGCCGCAAGGGATGGCCGATATCGGGTGGTGGTCAGCGGCCGTGACAGAGCGGACGTATTGGCGAGTTGCGGGGATGTCGAGCACAAGGATGTCATCTCGTACGAAAGCGAGCGCGTCGAAGACTGATTCCCGTCGGCGGGTCGTGGGCCCGATGATCTTCGCGTACCGCTCGTCCCGGGGTTCCCAGAGTTCCACTAGCTGGCCGGTGAGGTCCTCGATGTGGGCGAAGCTGCCGTACTCCTCCACCACGATCTCGTCCATCACTATCACACCCGCGGCACGCAGGCGATAAGGCAGCAGATGCAATACGACCTAGCTAGCACTGTTTGATGAGGTGGAGGGACGTGTGGAACCCACTGCAAATCCCTTCGAGGTGATAGCGGGAAATGTGTAAACCATGTCCCCGCCAAGGACCCCCTGAAACTGGCGCGCCCGGGAGGATTCGAACCCCCGACACCTGGGTTCGAAGCCCAGTGCTCTATCCAGCTGAGCTACGAGCGCGTGGTCTGGAGGGCGGAGATAGTAGCGATCTTGTCCGACTTTTTCACTTACTGCGAACTTTTCTGGTCTTTCGGGCGACTAATCCCCTGATTGTTTTCACGACAGTCATGTTTATCCCTGACCTGGCCCGCCGCTTCGGCGGGCCTTTTTTTTGTTTACCAGGAACCCGTGCTTGCGGTTTCGAGTCCTGCTGGGATATAGTTCAAACAAACGTTTGAACTAATTTAGTATGAGTTCCCGTATCAATTCCAGCCGGGAGGCGCGCACACAGCGCGCAGATGGAGAACAGACCCGCAACCGGATTCTCGATGCGGCCGAGGAACTGTTCGCCGATGAGGGATACAGCGCCGCTTCGCTGCGCGCCATCGCCCAGCGCGCCGGGGTGAACCTTGCCGCCGCGCACTATCACTTCGGATCGAAGACGGGACTGTTTGCGGCGGCTATCCATCGTCATGCCGAACCACTGAACGAACAGCGCCGGATCCTGCTGGAGCAGGTGCATGAGGATGACGGAAAGACGCGTGTGGAGGCGATCATGCGGGCTTTTTTCGCGCCACTGGCTCAGGGTGCGCTCGCCGATGGCCGTCTACCGCGGCTGATCGCGCGCATTTACGGTGAGCCGGGCGGCGTGGGCCGCAAACTGCTGACTCAGGAGTTCAGCGAGACCCTGCAGCGCTTCATCGGAGCGCTGGATGGTGCGATTGTGGAACTCGATCGCGAGGAACTGACGTGGCGTTTCCACTTCGTCGTGGGGGCCATGGTGCATCTGCTTAATTTCGACACACCTCCGGGCATGTCTGAGGGAAGTGGGGATGTGGAAGGGCGGGTGGAGCGTCTGCTCGCGTTCAGCGTGGCCGGTATCGTGCATGGCACTGCGGTCGGGAGAGAAGATCATGAGCATACGTAGGGTGTTGTTGCCGTTTCTCGTCGTGATCGTCGGCGTTGGTGCCGCCGCTGTGCTCATTGCGACGGGGCCGCGTGTGGAAATGCGGGCCCCGGAACAGGTTGCTCCCGTCGTACGCACGGTTACGGCCGAGCCACGCACGGTGCGCCTGTCCGTGAATACCCATGGCACGGTCGTGCCGCGCACCGAAAGTGATCTCGTACCGGAAGTCTCGGGCCGCGTGGTGGAAGTTTCTCCGGCGCTCGCCTCCGGCGGCTTCTTCGTTGAGGGCGACGTGCTGTTGCGAATCGATCCACTCGATTACGAGGTGGCCCTGGAACAGGCGCGCGCCGGGTTGGCCCGGGCCGAAAGCGAATTGCTCAATGCGCGCAAAGACCTGAAGCGGCAGAGCAACCTGAAGCAACGCAATGCAACCAGCGAGGCGCAGCGGGACGATTCGGCCAACCGGGCACGGGTGGGTGAAGCCACGGTGCGTGAAGCCAATGCCCGCCTGTCCCGCGCACGTCGGGACCTGGCGCGTACGGCCATCGTGGCACCCTACGATGGACGCGTGCGCTCCGAGCAGGTGGACGTGGGTCAGTTTGTCAATCGAGGTGCGCCTGTGGCCAAGATATTTGCCGTGGACTTTGCCGAGGTACGTTTGCCCATCCACGACGAGGAACTTGCATTTCTCGACTTGCCGATGTTGGGGGAGGTGGTGGGTTCGGTGCCGGTGCCGGTGACGTTGCGGGCACGATTCGCTGGCGAGGACCACGAATGGCAAGGCCTGGTGGTGCGTACGGAAGGTGAACTGGATCCGCGTACGCGCATGGTCAATGCCGTGGCGAGAGTTGCCGATCCCTATGCGGTGGGAGAAGGTAAACCGCCTCTGAGCGTGGGGTTGTTCGTAGACGCCGAGATCCACGGTACGCATTTCAAAGACGTGATCGAGCTTCCTCGTCAGGCGCTGCGCGGTGAAGGGCGGGTGTTTGTCGTGGATGCAACCAACCAGTTGCGGTTTCGCGACGTCGACGTGCTGCGCGTGAGTCGCGACCGGGTGTTCCTGTCCGCTGGTGTCAGTGCTGGTGAACGGGTCTGTGTGTCGCCGGTGCAGGCAACGGAAGACGGGATGCTCGTGAGATTGGCGCCAACCGAGGCGGAAACGCGCACGGTGTTGACGCCGCTTGAGGAGACCACCGCCTCATGAGCGGGCCCATCGAGTGGTTTGCGCGCAACCACATCGCCGCCAACCTATTGTTCGGCACCATCGTGATGGCGGGTCTGGTCGCGCTACCCAGCATGCCGCAAAAAATATTTCCGGACGTCGACATCAAGCTCATCACCATCTCGGTACTGCATCTGGGCGCCGCACCCGAAGAGGTCGAGGAGGGCGTGTGTATCCGTATCGAGGAGGAACTCGAGGGTGTGGAGGACGTAAAGGAGATCCGCTCCAACGCCGTTGAGGGCAGTTGCTCGGTGCAGGTGGAACTGTACGAGGATGCGGATGAGGCGCGCGCGCTGGATGATGTGAAAAACCGTGTCGATTCCATCGACACATTTCCCGAAGAAACGGAAAAACCCATCATCACGCTGGTCACCCAGCGACGCTCCGTCATGGATATCGCTCTCACCGGGCCGGAAGACGAGCGCGCGTTGAAACAGCTGGGTCAGCGCGTACGCGACGAGATCGCAGCACTGCCTGAGGTCACGCACGTCGAGTTGTCCAACACGCGGCCTTACGAGATCTCCATCGAGGTCTCGGAAGCCTCGCTCAGGCGCTACGGGCTCAGCTTCGATCAGGTTGCCGATGCGCTGCGCAGTGCATCGCTCGACCTGCCGGGTGGGTCTATCAAGGCGGACGGCGGCGAAGTCTTACTGCGCACGAAGGGCCAGGCGTACTGGGGCCCGGAGTTCGAAAATCTGCTCATCATGAGCCGTCCCGATGGCGCGCGCGTGTACCTGAGGGATGTCGCTCAGGTGGTCGATGGTTTCGAGGATACCGACCAGAAGATGTGGTTCGACGGGCAGCCCACCGCGCTGGTGCGGGTCTCCCGGGTCGGCAGTCAGGACATTCTGGAAATCACGGCCGCGCTGAACGCTTACGTAGAACGAGCTGAGACGACGCTGCCGGAGGGCGCTCGCCTGACCGTCTGGAGTGATAACTCGGTGATGCTGCGCGATCGACTCGACGTCCTTATTACTAGCGCGCGCCAGGGTTTCCTGATGGTACTCATTTTGCTGACGTTGTTTTTGCGACCCCGATTGTCGTTCTGGGTCAGCATTGGTGTGCCGGTGGCTTTCATGGGCGGGCTCTTTCTGGCTTCGATTCTCGGCATGTCCATCAACGCCATCTCGCTGTTCGGCTTCCTCCTGGTGCTGGGAATCCTGGTGGATGACGCCGTGGTGGTTGGGGAGAAGGTGTACACCCTGCAGCAGGAAGCGCCGCCGACGGCGGAGGGGATGCTCAATGCAGCCGTGCGCGGCACCAAACACGTATCCGTACCCGTGATATTCGGGGTTCTCACCACGGCCACCACTTTTTCCCCGTTGCTGCTGGGTCCGGGTTCAACCGGCGACATCATATCCGTCATCGCCACCATCGTGATGGCGTGCCTGGCATTCTCGCTGATTGAATCTCAGCTCGTGTTGCCGGCGCACCTCGGACATCAGCGTATCCAGTCCGCTTCGGGTGAGGTGGGACTCATGCTGGTGCCGCTGATCGCCATTTTGCTGCTTGAGTTCGCGTGGGATACTCGCAGTTACATCGCACTCGCCCTCGGGGTTGTGTCGGTGATTTATGCATGGTATCTCACCGGGCACTTCGAGCGCGTAGCGGCGGGGGTCATCTGCCTCCAATCGCGATTCTCCGACAACCTCGAGCGGCTGATTAACACGCGCTTCAGGTCTGTGGTGGAAGCATCCATCGCCAACCGTTACTTCGCGAGCGCTTGTGCGCTGGCTGTTCTGATCGCCAGCCTGGGAGTTCTGGTCAGCGGCCGCTTGCCGTTTTCGTTCTTCCCGCCGCTCGAGGCGGACGGGGTGATGGCGCGACTGACGATGCCACTCGGCACTCCTGCCCGGGTAACCGAACAGGCCGTCATGCACCTGCAACGCTCGGCCCGCGATCTCGCCGACGAACTGGCAGCGAAGATGCCGGAGCATCCCCCGGTGACGCACATACTGGCTGCGGTGGGTGGTCACCCCGTGTCCTCATCGACCAACGGCCCGCCTACTATCAACCCCTCCGTCGCGGCCTCCGGGGGCCATCTTGGTGAAGTGACACTACAACTGAGCGCGGGTCAGGAGCGACCGGAGCTGAAAACCCGGGCCGTGGGGCAGATGTGGCGCGACCGCGTGGGTGCCATCCCGGATGCTACCGAGCTGGTGTTCGACTCCTCGCTGTTCATCATTGGCGAGGCAATCAACATCCAGCTCGCGGGAGACAATCTCGATGAGCTCAGGGAGGTGGCTGCACGTATTCGCCGGGCACTTGCGGAGTATCCGGGTGTCATCGACATCTCCGATTCCTTCCGTTCCGGCAAGCAGGAACTGAAGCTCAGCACCCTGCCTTCAGGAGAGGCGCTGGGTCTGTCGCTGGGTTCACTGGCGCGCCAGGTGCGCCAGGCGTTTTACGGTGAGGAGGCACAGCGCATTCAGCGCGGCCGCGACGATGTACGAGTGATGGTGCGTTACACCGAGTCGGAAAGGCGATCGTTGGCGGCGCTGGAGAGTATGCGCATCCGCACACCGGATGGCTCCGAAGTACCCTTCGCGACCATCGCCAATGCGGATCTCGGCCAGGGTTTTTCCACCATCAGACGCACCGACGCCCGGCGCGTCGTCAACGTGACCGCGGATGTGGATCGCACGGTCACCACCAGTAACGAAGTACTGGCGCTGTTCCTGAACGGGCCGCTGCAGCAGATCTTGAGGGACTATCCAACGGTCACCTACGATATGGCGGGTGCCCAGCAGGAGCAGGCGGAAACGGCGACCGCCATTCTGCCGTTGTTCGGTCTTGCGCTGTTCGTGATCTATACTCTGCTGGCGGTGCCGCTGCGTTCGTACTCGCAGCCCCTGATCATCATGGGCGTCATCCCGTTTGCTCTCGTCGGGTCGGTCATCGGACACCTCGTGATGAAGTCGCTAGATATGATGCTGGGTCTGTCGATGATGAGCGCGTTCGGATTCATCGCGGCCTCCGGTGTCGTGGTGAACTCATCTCTCGTGCTGGTGCACAGCGTCAACCACCGTCGGGCGGAGGGTACGGATCTGTACCACGCGGTGGTGGAAGCCGCAGTGTCGAGGTGTCGTCCCATCGTGCTCACTTCGCTCACCACGTTCGTGGGTCTTACGCCGTTGATGATCAACCAGAGCGTCCAGGCCCAGTTTCTGGTGCCGATGGCCACCTCACTTGCATTCGGGGTGCTGTTCTCCACGGTGGTCACGCTGCTGGTCGTACCGTCCGGTTATCTGGTGCTGCAGGATCTCGAGAGATTGTTTGCCGGACGCAGGGAGGAGTCTGCCGAGGCGCTGCCGGAACCGGGTTCCGGCGGTCGATAGCTACCGGCCCGCGCACCGCCGTGAAGCGCTAACGCCGGTCGACGATCACCTCGTAACGTCCGCGCGGGCCGATGAACGAGGAGCCGATCCAGCTCACGATACTCACGATGATGGCGCTGAACACGGAATCGATGAAACCCACCACGTAGAATCCGTCCACGAACCACGCGGCCAGGTTCAGCATGGCGGCGTTGATCACCAGCAGAAACAGCCCGAGCGTGAGCAGTGTCAGGGGGAAGGTGAGCACCACCAACACCGGCCGCACGATGGCGTTGATGATGCCCAGCGCGAAAGCGGCCCAGAGCAAGGCGCCGGTCGTCTCCGCGTTGATGCCCGGAATCATCCAGTCGGCTAGCCAGATTCCGGCGGCAACGATCAGCATGCGTATGATGAAACCGATCATGTGAGCTTCTCTTGCCAGGGGGGCTGCATATTACCGCCTTTTTAGCTGCTTCCTGATCGTATGCAAACTTCGAGTCAGCAACGTTCGATCCATGACCGTGTGCCGTGATAACCTTGACCGCTTTTTGGTGGAGCTAGAACCGGATGACGCAATTCGACTCGGTCGAAGATGCGCTTGGCGCGATTGCCGCAGGCGAAATGATAGTGGTCGTGGACGACGACGACCGCGAGAACGAGGGCGATCTCATCATGGCGGCGAGCAAGGCGACGCCCGAGAAAGTGGCGTTCATGATCCGGCACACCAGCGGCATCCTGTGTACGCCCATGCTGGAGGCACGTGCCCAGGCGCTGCACCTCGATCCTATGGTGGCCCGTAATAACGCGCCGATGAGCACCGCGTTCACGGTATCGGTGGACTACAAGCAGGGGCTGACCACGGGAATCTCGGCGGAAGAGCGGGCAGCGAGCGTTCAGGCACTTGCCAACAGCAACGTAACCACCGAGGACTTCGTGCGCCCCGGACACATATTCCCGCTGGTGGCGCGCCGTGGCGGGGTGCTGGTACGTTCCGGGCATACGGAGGCTGGAGTGGATCTGGCCAAGCTCGCGGGGCTCGAACCGGTTGGGTTGCTGGCGGAACTTGTCAACGACGATGGTACGGTGCAACGCCTGCCTCAGCTGGAAGAATTCGCAAAGGAACACCAGCTCAAGATCATTTCCATCGCAGAACTGATCGCCTACCGGCAGACGCGTGAGCAGCTGGTCGAACGCACCCACGAATTCACCGTAACCACGCGCATCGGCAAGGCGCGTGCATATGCGTATAAAACGAGGTTCGAGGACGCGGAGCACGTCGCTCTCGTGTTTGGTGACTACGGCAGTGCTGATTCGGTGCCGGTGCGCATCCACCGCGAACGGCTGATCGATGACGTCTTTGGGTCTCAGACGAACCACACATCCAATCTGCTGGACGCCTCACTCAATCGCATCGCGGCACTCGGCTACGGGGTGATCGTGTACCTGCGTTCCGGCTTCGTGGGCGTACCGCTCGATCGGCTCGAAGAGCAGAGCAAGGAGGACGAGCGCAAAGCACAGTGGCTCGAGATCGGCGTCGGTGCACAGATTTTGCGGGATCTGCAACTCACGAAGATTCGGCTCATCGCCGGACGTGAGGTGGATTTCGTCGGCGTTGGCGGTTTCGGTCTGGTGCTGGAATCCACTGAGCTGCTGGACGGCTGAGCTCACCTCAGCGGTAGTGGAAACCGGCCGCGTTCGCATCTGGCCCCACATACACGATGCGCAGATCGCCCGTGCGCCGGTAGCACTGCTTGCAGCGCAGACGATCGCGCAGACGCGTGACCGGATAATCGGCGCCCAGCGCGTCCATCAGCTTCACGATGGTCAGGGATTTCATGCGCTTGCACGTGACACACACGGCATATAGGTGAAAACTGTCTTTCAGATCAGCTAGGGTCTGCATAGCTGTGCCAGGCGATTGAGATACTGTATTTATATACAGTATCTCCATTGAGGGGATCGTTGCAATGACCGACGACGAAAACGCGGTGAACGACGTCATCGCGGTGACGATGGGCGACCCGGCCGGGGTGGGTCCGGAGGTGCTAGCAAAGGTGCTGTGCTCGCGTCGAGCACGAATGCCCGGTTTGCTTCTGGTCGGCAGCCAATGGGCGCTGGAGGCGGGCATCGGTGCCGCGGGGCTGACGCTGGAAACACCACCGCTGGTGAATAGTGCTGCAGAGATGATGTCACTTCAGCATCCCGTTGCTTTGCTCGATGTGGGTGTGCCGTGCCCGGAGCGTTTCGAGTTCGGCGTGGTGCAGGCATCCTGTGGCCGGCATGCGCTGCGAGCGATCGAGACGGCGGCCACACTCTGCCAGCGCGGCGATGTGAGTGCGATGGTCACCTGTCCGATCAACAAGAAGGCAATCCGTACGGTCGGCGAGGCGGATGACATTGGCCATCAGGAGATTCTCGCGCGGCTGTCAGGTACCCGCTGTACTGCGACGATGCTTATGACCCCTGGGCTGCGCGTGGTGCATCTGTCGACGCACAAATCCCTCATCGAAGCCGCACGTTACGTGACGCGTGGCAATGTCCTCGAGAAACTGGCGCTTATGTTCGAGACGCTGGAACAGTGGGGTCTGCCCGCGCCGCGCATCGCGGTGGCAGCGCTCAATCCGCACGCTGGAGAGGGAGGCCTGATCGGGCATGAAGAGATCGACGAATTGATGCCCGCGGTCGAGGATGCTTGTGCGCGGGGCATCGATGCCACCGGGCCGGTACCTGCCGATTCGGTGTTCAATCGGGCCATTGCCGGAGAATTCGACGCGGTGCTCGCGCTGTATCACGACCAGGGGCACATCGCGATCAAGGTTCACGACTTTCACGCCAGCACCACAGCCACCCTCGGTATTCCCTTTGTCAGAACCTCGGTGGATCACGGTACGGCATTCGACATCGCGGGTCAGGGCAAGGCGGATGCACAGGGGCTGGTGGCGGCCATCGATGCTGCCACGGCCATCGCATCCGGTCAGCTTGCGCGGCTTCATGCGAGTGGGCAAACTGATTGAAAACCGGCCTCAACGGTCACCAAATAAATGCGAGCAAGGGGAAGCCATGAAAGCGGCAGTATTCCGGGAAGTTAACGTGCCCATGGAAGTGGAGGAAATCGAGGTTTCCAAACCGGGCCCACGCGAGGTGCTGGTTCGCACAGCCGCGGCGGGGGTGTGTCACAGCGACATGCACTTCTTCAACGGTACCTATCCAGGCATCGTTCCGATGGTGCTCGGGCATGAGAGTGCGGGCATCGTGGAGGCGGTCGGCAGTGACGTGCAATATGTCGAGCCCGGCGATCACGTCATCACCTGTCTGTCCGTTTTCTGCGGCCATTGCGAGCACTGCCTGACCGGCCACATGAGCCTGTGCCAGGAACCGGAAACCCAGCGTGGCGCGGACGAAGAACCGCGTATCAGCCAGAGCGGGACCGTGCTGCAGCAGTTCGCGCAGCTCGGCTCGTTTGCGGAGATGATGCTGGTGCATGAACACGCGGTGGCCAAAATACGCGAGGACATGCCGCTGGATCGCGCCGCGCTGATTGGCTGTGGGGTAACCACGGGTGTGGGTGCGGTGATCCATACGGCCAACGTGCGTCCCGGCGAGACAGTGGCCGTGATCGGTTGCGGCGGTATCGGACTTTCGTGTGTGAATGGCGCGGCCATCGCGGGTGCGGGTCGGATCATCGCCGTGGACATGGTGCCCTCGAAGCTGGAACTGGCGCGTAAATTCGGTGCCACGGATGCCGTCAACGCCGGAGACGGTGACCCCATCGAGCAGGTCAAGCAGCTGACGGGCGGCGGTGTGCACTACTCTTTTGAGGCCATCGGATTGAAGGTCACAGCCGAGCAGGCGTTCGGCATGCTGCAAAACGGGGGAACGGCCACGGTGATCGGGATGATCCCTCCCGGCGATATGGTGAGCTTGCACGGACCGGAATTCCTGATGGAGAAAAAGATCCAGGGATCGTTCATGGGCTCGAATCGCTTTCGTGTGGACATGCCGCGCTTCGTCGATTTCTACCTGCAAGGCAAGCTGCACCTGGATGATCTCGTGTCCAACCGCATCAAACTGGCGGACGTCAACGATGCTCTGCACGCATTGGAGAGTGGCGAGGTGGCGCGCAGCGTCATCATGTTCGACTGACCCGATCCGTGCGCTGGCTTTCTTTCACTTGTGATGCCAAGACGGGTTTTGGCTTTCTGACGGCTGCGGGCGACGCGGTGGTGGATGTCACCGCGCACTCGGACTACGCGGATCTCAAAAGTGCGATTGCCGGTGCCGCCCTTGAGCGGCTCGTGGACCAGTGCGCGGGCCTTGAGGGTATTCCCCTAGATCGTATCGTATATGCGCCGACCATCACGAACCCCGACAAGATCCTTTGTGTGGGACTGAACTACCGGGCGCACCAGGAGGAGACCGGGTGCGGCGGTGAAGGCGTACCGACCATCTTCGTACGTTTCGCCAATGCACAGGTGGGCCACGAGGCCCCGATGGTACGGCCGTGCGAGAGCGCTACTCTGGACTACGAGGGCGAGATAGCACTCATCATCGGCAAGGCCGGACGGCGCATCGCGCGTGCGGACGCCCTCGATCACGCGGCCGGGTTCGGTATCTACAACGACGCCAGCGTACGCGAATTCCAGCGCCAGACCAGCCAGTTCACGCCCGGTAAGAACTTCGCCGGCACGGGTGGATTCGGCCCCTGGATGATGACGCCGGACGAAGTGGGTAATCTGGACGCGATGGAAATCACCACCCGGCTCAACGGTGAGGTGATGCAAAACGCGAAGGCGAGTCTGCTGGTGCATGGTTTCGCTGAACTCATCGAATTTTGCTCTACCTTCACCGAACTGGTTCCGGGCGATGTCATCGTCACCGGTACACCTGGTGGTGTAGGCTCGGCACGAAATCCGCCGATCTTCATGGATGAGGGGGATACCATCGAGGTGGAGGTGAAACCGATCGGGACCCTGCGAAATCAAGTTGTGGTGGGCTGAGATTCGATTCACTTGAGGGGAAGAACATGACGTACGTCGTGCGTAGCGCAGTAATCGTTACCTTGAGCGTGCTGCTCGCCGGGTGCGGATCTGATCGACAATCCCGAGGCCCTGCAGCGGTTCGAGGCGGCGTAGGGAGCGCTGTCTAGTGCGCTGCGGCGGCTGCTACTGGTCGTGGAGCGATATCCCGATCTCAAGGCGAATCAGAACTTTCTGTCCCTTCAGTCACAACTTGAAGGCACCGAAAACCGCATCGCCGTCGCGCGACGCGACTATGTGGGCGCGGTGCAGATCTACAATACGGAGATACGCACTTTTCCGGGACGCATCTGGCATTCCGTTCTCTACAGCGACCTACAAATCCGGGAAACCTACGAAGCGACGGCGCAGAACGCAGAGCAAGCGCAACAGGTAAGCTTTTAAAAGCACATGCGCGTGATCGCACCCCTGCTGGTCGCCGTACTCGCCGCATCCGCGCTCGCAGCGGGGCCCGAGTTCCCACCGCTGTCCGGTCGCGTGGTGGATCGGGCGGACATGCTGAATTCGAGTAGCGAACAACGGCTCACCAATCTCCTACAGACTCATGAGAAGGAGACCACCAATCAGGTGGTGGTGGTGATGCTGCCGGATCTGCAGGGTTACCCCATCGAGGAGTTCGGCTACCTGCTCGGCAGAACCTGGGGTATCGGTCAGGCTGAGCGCGACAATGGTGTGCTGCCGATCGTGGCGCAACAGGAGCGGCAGGTCCGCATGGAGGTCGGATACGCGGTCTGGAGGGGGCACTCACGGACGCTCTGACGCACGCGGTGCGTTCCGCAGAGACGTTGTCGGGCTTCGTCGCCTGTGTGAGAGGTTGTGGAGAATTGCTGGCCCGCGTGGCACCCGCGAGCGTGGAGAAGAACGAACTGCCCAATCACCTGGTGGTGCTCGAGTAGCCGTTCACTAGTCCCCATCCAGGGCTCGTGCGGCGACGCTTGTCGCATCAACCGGATTGCCGCTGGCATTGGTAAAGCGCATGAACACCCGCGAAACAGCTGGATCGAACGCGATATCGTCCGAGCCCGCGGCCAGGGTGGTGAAGGTGGCGTTGTCATTTTTGTCCATGAGGCGTGTCGTGCTGGATGACACTGCAGTGATGCAATTTGCCTGCGCATCCGTCTCACAGATGTACAACTGCACCGCCAGTATGCGGTGTTGCCGTTATCTGTGCAGAATCGCCGACGTTGACGCAGGCGGCTGCAAAGGTGTTCGTTCCGGAAGTGCCGGGAATCTCGACGACGCATTGTCCGTGAGGTTGATGAACCACTGATTGGTTGCGCTCTCGGGCTGGTTCGAGAGCTTTACCATCGCGACGCAGGCGCGCGTGTTGCCTATTTTGAATTCATTCACGACCGGTGGTTTCTGTGGGCGAAACAACGGCGCCCGGCTATCCCGGAAGCCATAGCCCCCACCTTGTATGACGAAGCCGGCTCGCTGCGGTGTATGACCGAATCGCCATAGCTGCCGTCACGTAGGTAGGCAAAAAAATTTTTAACGCTCAGGGGTGCGTCATCCGGCTTTAATTCGAGAAAGAAAACTCCCGCGTTGGTGTTGGCCCGGATGATCGGGATTTCTGCTGTGGCCGATTGTGCCGCGCCGACGAGGGCTGCGGCCAACAGCAGGGAGAGAGGAGTGCTCATAGATTTCAGCGTCCAGCGGGAGCCGCGCATTCTGGCCATGCCCGGTACGCTGTGCGACCCACAGTTCGCGAGTGAGGAGTATTGTCCAACCGAAGGAGGGCTGCGAACCGAGCGGCACTATCTTCCGAATATCGTCCTGATGGTGCCGAGATGTATGTTGGCCCAGGCGCGTTCATGCAGGTAGTACACGGCAATCTTGGCGAACACTTCTATACCGCCGATGTGTAGCGCCATGGCGGTATCTCCAGTGATCCACCAGGCGATGATGACGGTGGTGAGGGTGGCGAGGACCCGCCAGGTGAGGCCTTTGAGGAGACTCCGGAGACGGGAATCCTGAAGGGGTTGTTCCGCTGTGTGCACTGTACAGATGTTCCTGAATGAGAGGGCGCGCATTGTAACGGTGAGAAATTCATAAGTTTGTGCGGATTTCACATCATTTCGTAATATAGATAGAAAGGCGCTCACCTTGGGGAAGAGCTTGCCGCACCCGATCAACAATGAACAATTAGGGATTTCGAATGAGTTACACAGGTGCTGACCTGATCGCCGAGAGCCTTGCCGAGCTGGGAGTGGACCACGTGTTTGGCATCATCAGCATTCACAACATGCCGATTCTAGATGCGATAAATCGGCTGGGAAAGACGAAGGTGGTCGATGTGCGTCACGAGGGCGCCGGCACACACGCAGCGGATGGGTACGCGCGTGCGACGGGTAAGCTCGGTGTGATGATCGCGAGCACCGGGCCCGGTACGACCAACGTAGTGACGGGTCTCTATGAGGCGCAATACGCTTCGTCACGCGTACTGGTGATCACCGGCCAGGCTGAGACCAGGTTCTACGGCAAGGGTTTATCTTACGTGCACGAGGCGGAAAATCAGGTGCCGATGCTCAAGACCGTATCGCGCCGCGTGGAGAGCCCGAGGCATATCGATCAGCTGGGCCCCTGTCTGAGTGCGGTGGTGGGGGACATATATACGGGTCGACCGGCGCCCGGGGCACTGGAAGTACCCATCGATCTGCAATATGCCGAGGCGCCTGCCGGAAGTTTCAGATTGCCGCGACCGCCGTCGTTCGAGCCGGTACCCGCGGATATAGAGGCCGCGGTTCACAAGATCGGCTCCGCGTCCCGGCGTGTGATCATCGCCGGAGGCGGCGTCATCTGTGCGGACGCCTCGGTGGCACTCACGAAGCTGGCTGAAAAGCTGGACGCACCTGTGCTGACCACGGTGGACGGGCGGGGTGCCATTGCGGAGAACCACCCACAAAGCGTGGGCAACTATTTCACCAGTGCCGGGATCTATCAATCGCTCACGGGTGCCGACCTGACCATTGCGGTGGGCACCAAATTCGCCGTCGGCGTGGAGGGCGGCGGACAGAATTTCGTGCCGCCGGGCGAGTTGTTGCAGATCGACATCGACCCCAACATGGTCGGACGTACGCACACCGCGGCGCTCGGCGTCGTGGCGGATGCGAAAAAGGCGTTGGAGGCTATCGGCGAGGGCCTCGATGACGTGTCTCCAAATGACGGTCAGTTCAACGAAACGGTGTACGAGGCGCGCGATGGCGTGCGCGTGGCGATGCGCAATCGTCTCGGCCCTGATTTCGAGGCGATCATGGACTGCATGCGCGAGAGACTTCCCGAGGACGGACTGTGGGTGCGCGATTCCACCATCTCGGCCTACAACTGGGGTAATCAGTTGTTCCCGATCTACAAACCGCGCACGTCGATCAATCCTTCCTCCGGCGCCATCGGGCCGGGTCTGCCGTTTTCCATCGGAGCCGCCATCGGGTCCGGCAAGGCGACGCTCGTGATACACGGCGATGGAGGATTTATGTGCCATGCAACGGAACTCGCGACCGCCGCACAATATAACGTACCCGTGGTAGTGTGCGTGATGAATGATCACGGTTACGGCGTACTGCGCTGGCTGCAGGATACGCGCTTCGGCCGCATCAACGAGACCGATCTCGGAAAAATGGACTTCGTCAGAATCGCACAGGGGATGGGTGTCCCCGCCGAACGCGCCGCCAGCGTGGCTGACATGGACGCTGCACTCGAGCGTGGATTCGCATCGGGGGGGCCTTACCTGATCGACGTGGACATGGAGCATCTCGCGCCGATGGAGATATCCATCATGCCCAAGAAGAAGGCATCGTAGATGTCGATTCGTTTGGACAAACCGTGGCGCGGTGTGGACGAGATCGAGTCGCTCGGAGGCCAGCTAGGCGTGTTCGAACTGGGCAACGCCGAGGGCGAGGTATTGTATGTCGGCTTCGCCGGTGGGCGCAGTCTGTTCGGGCTGCGCGAAGTGGTGGAGCAGACCCTGGCCGAGGTCGAGGGCGCTGTCGGCTTTCGTGTGGAGATTACTACAGCGTATAGAACGCGTTACCAGGAGTTACTGATGGTGCACGTCGCAGATCACGGCGGCTTGCCGCCGGCCAACCCGCCAGAACCGGCACTCGGCAAACTGAGTCCAGCCTGATGGATCTCCAGCTAAGCGAGGAGCAGGAGCTGATCGTAGGCATGGTGCGACGCTTCGTGCGTGAAGAGATCGTGCCGCTGGAACTCGATCTGGATCCGGATGCGGATCGTCTGGGTGAGGAAGACCGGGAGAGACTCATCGGCACGACCAGGGCCATGGGCCTCTATGGTCTCGATATTCCGCCGGAGTACGGCGGCCCGGAGATCGACCTGGTGACCCGAACCCTCATCGCCATCGAATTGAGCCAGCATCGGGCAGGCCTCTATGCGCCCTGCTACGGTGTCTTCGGTGGTGCTGGCCTGGCCCAGTTGTTCGAAGCGACGGACCAGCAGAAGGAGCGGTATCTGTACCCGACTCTGCGCGGGGAGAAGCGAGGATTCTTCGGATTGACGGAACCCTCCGGCGGCAGCGATCCGGCTCGAGCCATCCAGACCCGTGCCGAACGCGATGGGGATGATTGGATCATCAACGGCGGCAAGATCTTCATCAGCGGTGCGGACAAGGCAGA
>DCWG01000066.1:18481-18655 GCA_002327525.1 Gammaproteobacteria bacterium UBA2168
CATCAGCGGTGCGGACAAGGCAGATTTTGGGCTCGTATTTGCGCGAACGGACAAGGAGCGCGGCCGTAATGGAGTGACCTGTTTCATCGTCGATACCGATACGGAGGGCTTTCACGTGCGCCGAGTGGTGCACACGCTGCGCTCGGCGCACTACGCCACGGAACTTCAGTTCGA
>DCWG01000111.1:0-1015 GCA_002327525.1 Gammaproteobacteria bacterium UBA2168
CTTTTCCATACTCGCCTGAAGTCCTCAACCCAAGAGCGTGACCAGCAAACTTTTGGAGATGGCGAACTCCCGACATAGGGCAGACGTCTGTTCCCCGTCCAAGAGCCGTGCAACGAACTTAAAACGAGCCGAAAACGATGGATAAATTCCTATCCTCGAAGCGTGGACAAAGATGCACCAGGAAGGAAACGTAACTTGAGTAAGCTACATCATCAGCTGGTTTCGACTCTAGTCACCGGAGTCCTGGCATGCCTCACCGCTTGAGTGATGGCTCAAGAACAACCCAACATCGTTCTCATTTTTTGTGGACAACTGTGGCTGGGGAGAGCCGGGATTTAATGGTGGTGGAATAGTTCGGGGTGCTGAGACTCCGCGGTTGGACGGATTGACTAGCCAAGGCCTCCGGCTGACTAATTTCAACGTGGAGGTTCAGTGCACACCATCTCGTTCCGCGCTCATGACAGGGCGTTACGCGATTCGAAGTCGGAACGGATCTGTACCGTGGGCGGAGGACTACGGTCTTGTGCAATGGGAAGTGACAATGGCAGAAATGCTGACGGAGGCTGGCCACTCGACCGCGATGTACGGCAAGTGGCACCTTGGGCAGACTAACGGGTGGTTTCCCACCGATCAGGGGTTTGACGAGTGGTATGGCATTGCCAGCTCGTCCGATGCGACAGTCTACGCCTCACTACCAAGTTACATAGCTAGTGGCGTACCTGCATCTGCTGGGATGTTCATCTGAGAATCAAAGCGGGGAGAAGCAGCGAAAACACTTGGGGCTTATAACCTGGACAATCGCGGGCTCATCGATTGAGAGCTGACGGATCGGGCAATCGGCTTCATGAAACGGGAGGTAGCGGACAACGGTCCCGAGGCGCTCGATTACGGCCAGACCACCCTGGCGGTTTCTACGACCGTGCATGGACCAAAAAAAAGACAGGTGGACCAGAAAAGGGACAGGTACGCTTTCGGAAGACTGACGCTCTTCGAAAGTGTACCTGTCCCCTTTCTC
>DCWG01000111.1:1320-11514 GCA_002327525.1 Gammaproteobacteria bacterium UBA2168
AAAGTGTACCTGTCCCCTTTCTCTGCTTCTAACGACGCAATATTATGACATTCATGATAGGTAAAATTCTCATTGGCACGCTTGTGCTGGTCGCCATCGTCGTCGCTCCCGTCCTGTACTTCGGTTACCAATTCCTTCAGTCGGGAGATACCTACGGAGAGGACCGCCAGATTGCCGATCCGCAGACATTGCGCAGCACAAAACAAGGCAACGTCGTCGGCTTCGAGGACATTACTGGTACGCATACGTGGATGGGCATTCCCTATGCGGCCACGCCTGTCGGAGACCTGCGTTGGAAAGCGCCGGGGAAACCGGCTGCCTGGGATGGCACGCTTGAAGCGCTTAAAGCCTCCGATCGTTGTATGCAGATTGGATCTTTCGGCGAGAGCAGACCACCGGAGGAATTCGGCAAGGCGATCGGCTCGGAAGATTGCCTGTACCTGAATGTTTTTGCACCGAAGATGCCGAAGGACGGATTACCCGCAGGCGAAAAGAGGTTGCCTGTCATGGTGTACATCCATGGGGGTGGGAACGTCGCAGGCTATGCGAACCAATTCAAGTACTCAGGCAGGAACCTCGCAAAAAGACACGACGTCATCGTCGTCAACTTCAATTACCGACTCGGGCTCTTCGGTTGGTTTGCCCACCCTGCACTGAATCACGGCGGGTCACCGGAAGACAGATCAGGCAACTACGGAATCCTCGATGTACTGGCCGCGTTGCAATGGGTGCAGGACAATATTGCTGTGTTTGGTGGCAACCCACACAATGTGACACTGTTTGGCGAGTCCGCCGGTGGCATGAATATTTTCGCCATTCTCGCTTCGCCAAACGGTCGGGGTCTTTTCCACAAAGCGATCATTCAGAGCGGTCTGCCCGTGTCGATCCCGATGGTGCAGGCCCAGAACTACATCGAAGACGCTGGTATCGCGAACAGCGCTCGGGAAATAACCAATCGGCTACTCATCAGCGACGGACGTGCTGGTTCGCGAGAAGATGCTGTGTCCCGTCAGAACCAGATGACCGACGCAGAGTTAAGCGAGTACCTTCGGGCCATATCGGCTGACGAACTCCTGAGGATCTCGACATCGGAAGACGCACAATTGCTTCCGATGATTTTTCGTGATGGTGCGGTGGTGCCCACAACAGATCTGATGCAGACGTTTTCAGATGCGGACCGCTACCACGCGGTTCCCATCGTGATCGGTACCAACCGTGACGAATTCAAACCTTTGTTTGTCGGCGACCGCGACCTGGTGACGCTAGACTGGGGATTCCTGCCCCGGATTATCGATCCCGGGTATTTCCATGCAGTCACCAGCTATTTCAACGATTCGTGGAAAGCTAGAGGGGTGGATGAAGTATCGATGCGTCTTGTTGCATCGCAAACTGATCCCGTGTTTGCCTATCGGTTTGACTGGGACGAGTTACCCACGGTGCTCGGTGTGGATCTATCACAGCTACTCGGCGCACCGCATGCCTTCGAAATTCCGTTTGTCTTTGAAAGCTTCGATGACCGGCTCATGAACAGCATAGTCTTCTCGAGCGATAATATTCCGAGTCGAACTGAGCTGTCCGAGAAGATGTCGTCCTATTGGGCAGAGTTTGCTCACAACGGTTCGCCGGGCAAAGGTAGGGACGGTACGCAACCTGAGTGGCGAGCCTGGAGTGAAGAACGTGGTGAAGGAAAATTCGTCATGCTGGATAGCGAGCGGGGTGGCGGGATACGTATGAACAATGAAGCTGTCACGTTTGCTGTGCTCAAGCAGCGCCTGCTGCAGGATCTCTCATTTCCAACCGCCGCCGCGAAAAGCAGGATTTACGATTGCGTCCTGAAAGGAAGCCCGCACTGGGAAGCAGAACAGTTTTCAGCCCTTGGTGGTGAGGCTTGTGACATACCCTTTTTTGAGTTTCTCAGACTTTAGATATTCTGCAGAAAGTGTACCTGTCCCCATTCTCTAGTCGGGCAGACCCAGCACCCGCTTTGCGACGACGTTACGCTGGATCTCGGAGCTGCCGCCGGCGATGAGGAATCCTTTGCTGTATAGCCACTTGCGGGTAGATTCCAGCTCCGCGTCATCGAATCCCTCACCGCTCCATCCCAGACCCCGGCTACCCATCATGGCGATGATGGCGTCCAGTCGGCGGCTTTCGATTTCCGAGGACAGCAACTTGAACGTCGATGTGGCGAATGTACCGACGCCCCCTTTCGTTTCCTCGGCCGCGCGCGTCTTGGTGAGCTGAAACGCGGCATCGTCCATGTCGATGCGCAGGGCGTTTTCCCTTGCGGTCGGATCGTCGTTACCGTAGTGCTTCAGCACCGCGGCCAGTGCTCCACCGCGCGGCAGAAACTGCCCCTTGGCGACGGAAGACCGTTCGTACTGCAGCAGCCGCTTGGCGATGGTCCAGCCGTCGTTTTCCCGCCCGACCAGATCGGCCTTCGGCACCCTGACGTTGTCGAAAAACGCTTCGCAGAAATCTGACTCGCCGTGGATCAGGTCGAAATTCCTGACGGTTACGCCCGGCGTGTCCAGCGCGAAGAGGAGAAAACTGATGCCCTGCTGCTTGGGTGCGCCGGGATCTGTTCGCACCAGGCAGAAGATCCAGTCGGACAGGTGCGCCAGGGACGTCCAGATCTTGGACCCGTTGACCAGGTAACAGTCGCGGTGGTCCTCGGCCCGGGTTCTGAGCGATGCCAGATCGGATCCGGAGCCCGGCTCGGAGTAGCCCTGGCACCAGGCCACCTCGCCGCGTGCGATTCTTGACAGGTGCCTTTGTTTCTGGTCCTCGGTGCCGTACTCCAGTAACGTCGAGCCGAGCATGGTGGTGCCGGTGCTGAACAGTGGCAACGGCGCACCCACTGTGCGCATGGCCTCGGCGAGGCTGCGGGCGCTGCGCTGGTCCAATCCCGCACCGCCGTATTCTTCCGGCCATTCGGGCACCGTAAAACCCCGTTCCACACAGGCCTCGAACCAGCGTTGGAATGCCGGGCCCGGCATCGGGTTCTTGCTGCCTCCCATGTAGCTCAGCCTGCGTCCCCGGATCTCTTCCGGGCATGCCCCTTCCACCCACGCGCGGAAGTCCTCAGTTGCGCCCATGTGCTGTTTCCTGTGTCACGTCGCGTTGAGACTTGCTTTCAATTCAGCACTCCGGGTCTTTGTACCATGCGCGCGGCTGTTTCTTCGAAACAAATTTCGAGAAGGTCAATGAAGCAGCCCAGGTTTCGGTGGACAACGAAACCCCTGGACATCATAGCCTAGCGCGCTGACTTCACCAGATTGCGCATCATCGTGATGGCCTCGTCGTGAGGTACGCGACCACATCCGCATGATGAGGAAACCAGTAGCCTGTTTTCGGGCACCACGTGCAAAAGGGCCTCTATCAGGCCGGTGTAGTGCCCGACCGATGCTGGTGGCGACTTGACATCGGCGATTCCGGCAATGATCTCGATCGAGTCAGGAACCTCCCCCAGCATACCTCTGTCGGCCCACTGTCCTGCGTAGGAGCACTCGAGATGGGCTCGGTCGATGTGACCCTCGCAGGCCTGGAGCAGAGGAATCAGTGAGCGCAGGTTTTGTACCTCGGTCGATGGTTTGCGCGCGATGTCGCCAAGGCAGAAGTGTACGGTCCGAACCACGGGGGAGGGATTGCCAGGGTCGTCGGTGTGAACATCATCGATCTGCTCGAACGGCCGGCACAGCCAGTCCGCCAGCTGGGCTACCGACCGGGTCTGGTGCGCACAGGCGACGGCTTCGGACGGAGCATCGATCTGTATTTCGGTGGCCCCGGCACTGGCCATTTCGCGAATCTCGGCAGCCACGATGGCGATGAACTCGTCCATGTGCCGCTCAAGGGCGGCGTCTCCCGGAAACGACAGACCAATGGTGAATGCCGAGGGCAGGGCGGCTTTGTCCAGGTGTGGCTCGATGGCGTGCTCGCGGCGGAACCCGCGCGCATGGCCCGTGCCTCTCGGTGCGCTCACCGGGCCGCTGATGCGATAGCGGGCGACGCCTGCCTGACCTTTGGCAATGTCCCTCTTTACCTCGGCTTCCACGCCATCCAGACGCGGAGGTACGGTGTGCACGAAGTCGGGCGCGAATACCTCTCCACCGGTAATCTGATCGAGGCCGCACGCCAGCATCTCATCCATTGCTATGCGGGCGGCGGCGCTCAGCGCTGCGGCAACACCCGGGTCGTCCTCCGTTACCTCGCCGTGCCAGAACGGGCGCAGAGCGGGGCGCTGACCGAAAGGGGGTGGCCAAGAACCGACGGAGGTGGTGCGAATCATCGCTGTGCTCGCGCTGGGGTATCGCCGCATTGTGACGTCGGGCGGCGGAGCTGAGAAGTGTGGGGGCGTATCCGGGTCACTTCTCGCTTCGCAGCATGGCGATCGCGAATGCGCCAACCACCGAGCCGCAGGCCATCACGATGGCAACGGCAGCGAGGCCAAAATCGGCCTCGAACATGAACCCTGCCAGAATAGGTCCAAGGGCGGCGCCGCCGCGGCCCACGCCGATGATGAATCCCGTGCCGCTGGCGCGCAGCTCGGTCGGAAACGACTGGGCAAACATCGCATACATGGCAACAATCGCAGAATTGGTGAACATGCCGGCCAGTGCACCGACAACAGACAGTTGTGTGAGATTGGCTTGTCCCTGACCGTATATGGTGACGGTGATCGCCGCTCCGAGTAGCGCGCCGATCAGCAGATTGCGTACCGAGTACTTCTGAGAGAGCAGACCCAGGACGATGGAACCCGTGGCGCCGCCCACGTTTGCCCACACCAGCACGCCACCGGCTTCCGATGGATGGAAACCCATGTCTGCAACGAGTTTCGGAATCCACTTCAGGATGAAATAGAACGTCATAATGTGCGCGAAGTAGGCCACGGTGAGCAGGACGGTAACCCGCGCCCGGTGTCCCGACAGAAGGCTGCTGATGCCCGTGTGCGACCTTCCATCGGACTGCGGCAGCGCGGCTATGGGGTCGTGACCCATACGGGATAGCGTGGCATTGATGCGCTTCAACGCATCGGGCGGGCGCTTCTCGCTCAGAAATTCGATGGACTCCGGCAGCAGGTACCAGACAATCGGGAAGAACAATGCGGTTGCACCCGCACCGAACACAAACACGGTTCGCCAGTCGTAGCTGACGAGCAGCGACGAAGCGATGGAGCCACCGAGGATGACGCCCACCGGATAACCCGTGGCCATGACGATGACGCTCAGGTTGCGATACCGTGCGTTGGCATATTCCGCCGTCATGGCATTGGTCGCTGCCAGCATTCCGCCAATACCGATACCGGTGAGGAAGCGGTAGGCCGACAGTATTTCCACGCTCGATGCCACTGCGGCAAGCAACATGCCGGCCGTCATTAGTGCCAGGCACAGGAATATGGTCGGTCGACGTCCGTAGCGGTCTGCATAGGGTCCGATGACGATGGAACCCAGCGCCATGCCAATGAGTTCCATGGACAACACCACGCCGAGCACGGCGCGATCTATACCCCATTCATCCGCAATGCCCGGGGAGGCGAAACTGATCGAGAGTACGTCGAAACCATCCAGTGCATTCAGCAGTACGCATATCGCGACCGCCGTGATCTGGAATGCGCCCATTGGTTCTGCGTCGAGCATTTCCCGTGGCGTTCTAGTGATACTCACCTCCCAAGGCTCTACCACAATTTCTCAAGGAGCATGTACCAGAGCGCCATACCTGGCAATCAGAGACCATCGACATCTTCGCGGTAGGCTAAGATGTTCTCACAGGAGGTCACATGCCGAGCTGGACCGATATCAAGCGTCTCGTCCGAGCAGTAGGACCCATGGCTTTGCGCGCGGTACGCACAAGACAGCTGTTCAATCCTCAATGCCGCCTCACTGCCCCGCTGGAGGACATTCTCTGCGAGTATGACGTGCGCGTGCCGATGAGCGACGGCACGTTCGTGACCGTGAACATCTTCCGTTCCAGGACTGCGGCCGCTGATGGTGAGCGTATGCCTGCGGTAATGTGCGCTCATCCCTACGATAATAGCCTGATACCGGAACTCGGTAACACGCCGTTCAATGGGCCGCCTCAGCAGTACCGTATGATTCCCCAGGAGGGCGATGGTCCCACGTTCTCCACGCTCACCAGCTGGGAATCTCCCGACCCCAACTTCTGGGTGGATGCCGGCTATGCGGTGGTGAATATGAACATGCCTGGTTATGCGTCGAGTGGTGGGAAGCCAACTCTGTTCGGCGAAGATCAGAACCGGGCATTCGCCGAAGCCATCGAATGGGTAGGCCAACAGGACTGGTGCACCGGGGGCGTGGGACTCTCGGGGGTCAGTTACCTGGCCATCAGCCAGTACGGTGTGGCGGCCAAACAGTCTCCGCATGGGGTGCCCTCAGCGCTGAAAGCGATTTGCCCCTGGGAAGGTATCTCCGATTTATACCAGGACATGTTTTTCGAGGGCGGGGTGGAAGAACGTGGATTTCCTACATTCTGGTGGTACACCGAGGTCAAACCCACCATCAACTGTAGCGAGGCGGAGTTTGTCGCCAGTGAAGGCCAGCGGCCCCACGAGTTGGCGCAAACTCACCCATTTTATGATGAATACTGGCGTGCGAAGAATCCGGATCTGGAATCCATCGAACTGCCAATGCTGATATGTGCCAGCTTCTGCGACCAGGGCCTGCATACCAGGGGCAGCGCTCGTGCATTTCGCCAGGCACGCTCACCCAACAAGTGGCTGTATACCCACCGGCGGCTCAAATGGGACGCCTACTACTCTGCCGAGGTGCTACAACTCACCCGCCAATTCTTCGACCGTTTCGTCAAGGGCGAGAACAACGGATTCGAACAGAAGGCGCGCGTTCGCCTGGAGGTGCGCAGCGCCCGGGACACGATCCATGAGGTTCGAGAAGAATCCGACTGGCCCTTGCCTCAGACGCGTTACGAGAGACTCTATCTGAGCGCCAGCTCCACGCTGAGCCCCACGTCCAGCGCAAATGCCGCGCAACGGAGCTACGATGCAAAAAGCGGCAGCCTGCGATTTTCGTTTCGATTCGAACAGGACACGGAACTCTCCGGCTACATGAAACTGAGGCTGTGGGTGCAGGCGCGCGGTACTCGGCCGCCTCGAGATATGGCGATCTTTGTCGCCGTCGACAAACTCGACGCAATCGGAGAGCCCGTTCGCTTCTATGGTGCTGTCGGCAGTCACAACGACACCGTGGCGCGCGGTCTCATCCAGGTATCGCGCCGCGAACTCGATGAGCCACGCTCTACAGAATTCGAGCCGGTATTGCGCAATCAGCGGGAACTACCGCTGCAGGCGGGTGAAATAGTGCCCCTTGAGATTGCCATCCAACCCAGCAGCACGTTCTTCTGTGCTGGCGAACATCTACAGCTGATCATCGCGGCAAATGTGGTCGTGGCGTCTCATCCCTTTGTCAAGAGTACGGACTGCAATCACGGCGTTCACGTTGTGCATTTTGGTGGTGAATACGATTCCCACCTGCTAATTCCGAGGATTCCAGCGGCCGAAACCCCTACTCCTGCAGGGTGATCACGACGAGTTTGGCGTTCAGCCAGTCGGGGAGCCACTTCGGCACGGTTGGTCGCAGGTGGCTGAAGACGTCCGCCTTGTAGTGGGGGTCGTCAAACACGATCTTTGCATGACCTGAAAACTGCTCACCGCGGATCAGTATGTCCACGGTAGCGCCTTCGCCGACAAACGTGCGCCACCAGCGTCCATCGATCCCCATGAAAACGAGGTTCCCTTCACGTAGGTAGTTCACCGGGTAGATGCGGCCATCGGCCAGCGTGATCAGCATGGTACGCCGAGATCGCTCGCCATGCGGATGGGCTCGAATCTCCTCTGCGATCCGCACGTTAGATGCATCCCGCAAAAAGATTGGGTATATGACAGAGACGACTAGCGCTGCCACGACAACGAGCACGATCCATTTCAGCATGAGCATCACTCCCGTCGTGTGGGGTGAGAGTTACAACCTCCCGATCACCGCATCGGCGAATGCCGCCGTGCCCAGAGAACCACCCAGATCGCGTGTGGTATCACGTGCCTGCACTGATGCGTCGTATGCATCTCGAATGCGCTCGGTGGTGATGTGATAGCGCTCGTCCTCCTGGGTTTCGCTGAGATAGTTGAGCATCATCACGGCGGACATCAGCAGCGCCCCTTTAGGGCAATGCCGCAATACCCGGTGGCTTCGAGCGTTTTCTCGGGCAGCACCTGGCCGCTCTCTTCCATTGCGGCGAGCCCCGCCTCGCGGGGCACCCACTCCAGGGAGCACCGGCAGCTTCCAGAATTCGGCATACCGCCGTGGTGATCTCCGGGCCAATGCCATCGCCGGGTAACAGTACGACTTCCACCGCGCTCACTCGTTCCTGGGTTCAACTATGAAGCCGGTATTGTCCCACTGCTTGTGCACAGACACACGCCCGGATACTCATTGCGCACCGATTCATGCCCTGGGTGGCATGAACCAGGGGCCGGTCATGCCCCGTTCGTGCAATCGTGCACCCATGTTTTTGCGATATTCTGCCATCCTGGACAGATAGTCGCCGTCCAGACGGCGCTTGAACAGGTCGCCTGAGAAGACGTAAGCCCAGTCTTCCAGGGGTTTGATACCGTCGGCTGATTCCGGATCGGTTTGCGACCACCTGAACACGTTTTCTTCGCACGCGAAGAGATTCATGCGCTCTCAGTTTTCCGGCGACGGATACTCACCCCACTTCCACATCGGGTGATTGATGTGACCGACCGTACTGTCCGGTGTTATTTCGAGAATCTCATCATCCCGGTAGCGTACGCGTATGAGTTCCCCAGTGGCGAGATCGCGGGTTTCGACTAGAACTTCCTTGCCGGGCGCCAACCAACGGATGGCGTTGATCTCGAGGCCTCACTGGCCAAACCATTTTCGCTCACGGTCGATGCTGACGAGGTAGTGTGTGGGAGTGTTGTTAAAGGGTGCCCAGGAGCCGACCTGGTCGGTTCCGGGGGACATCCAGCAGCCGACGGCGTATTCGGCGGCTTCGTTCAACGCAAGCCTCGCTGCTTCGGTGCAGACACCGAATTCCGCGGCCAGATCGGTGTAGTGTTGCGCCCGTGGGTGGAGAACTGGTAGGCGCGACAGATCTACCAGCGGTCTTGAAACTGCGGGCGTGCAGCGTCACCGCGCAGCGCGAGTCCCTGGTTTGTCGCACGGCGCGTGGGAATGGCGTGCCTGTCGATCTCACCCTCCAGCGTCAATGCCAGATCTAGCGTGAAGGCGTCGTCGCCGATGTGCCAGGAGTGCGTGAACGAGCCGCGGTAAACGGACTGTTGCGGATCCTTACCCTGGAAGTAGTCGCTGCAGTCGACATTCACCGCTTTATGATGCGAACCGTCCGGCAGGCCGACGCGTCCGGCCCTGGGGGAGGTGCCGAGACGCTTCGCGTTGGATACGGCTAACGCCTTGTCAAATCCGCAGGAGTAGTTGGTCAGGCGCATGATGCGGCTGTACATGGGGCCCGACCAGTCAGACTGCATCGAAAGAGAATTGCGCGAAACGTCCCCGCCGATGAACGCGACTTGCGCGATGCGCCAGGGTTTCTTGAAGAACTCTCCCTTGCGTGCAGCATCCGCGAACGCTTCCATGATCACGTAGGCGCCGGTGGAGTGGCCGAGCAGGTGCACGTTCATCTTGCACGGTTCATCGTCGTGGTCTTGCGGAAACTGGCAGTCGACCAGGAGTGCCACGGCTTCCCGGGCGAGATGGATGGCCACAGACGAGGCATCGTCCCGGTCTTCGAGATAGTTCAGAGTGCTGTTGTCGCTCGACCAGTCGAAGGCGATGACTCTACCCTTCCACCCGACGGCGTTGAGGTCAGCCTGTAGTTGTCGCGTGCGCCACAGCACGACGTCGGTGTCGTTGTTGTATCCGTGCACGAACACCAGCACATCGCCACAGGAGTCTGACAGCGGGTCGATCTCGCGGTTGGCCGACGTGATGACGCCGTTGCGCCAGCGTTTTTTGGATGACGACTCGTGCTTCGGCAGAATATCGTCCGCATCTTTCGGCACGCGTAGATAGCGAATGCGATCCGGCTCCGCACCAAACCTGCCGCGCCGAATATTGCGGCAGCTGATCACGAACGTATCGGCCATGAGCGTCCCCCTCCCCGGAACCGGCGAGCCGTTAAGAA